>NZ_JBFULJ010000817.1:0-1729 GCF_056400385.1 Priestia sp. P5_B4 | reverse complement strand
GAATCAGAAGAAGAACAGCTCAATGAGTCTGAGGAAAAAGAGAATAAAGAGCTATTTGACTATATGAAGAAAGCTTTGGCGGGAAAAGTAGGAGATGTCCGCGCGTCTAAACGTTTAAAAACACATCCCGTGTGCTTATCAGCTGATGGTGAAGTAACGATTGAAATGGAGAAAATTTTAAGTGCTATGCCTGACAATCAGCATGTAAAAGCAGAAAAAGTGTTAGAAATTAACGTACATCATGATGTATTCGCTTCTTTAAAAGATGCATTTGAAAATGATAAAGGGAAATTAGACCTTTATACAAATTTATTATATAACCAAGCTCTTCTAATTGAAGGCTTATCTATTAGTGATCCCGTTGAATTCACAAATGATATTTGTAAAATCATGATATAAAAATCAGGCGCAGAATGATTCTGCGCCTGATTATATGTATGGCATAATAAAAGTAGTTATATAGTAAGAAGCGATAAAAATGGGTACGGGCAGTTCTTCTGTTACTCTTATTGAGTGTTTGCCTTCTTTAAAATGAAAAAGGTCTGATTTAAACTCTGCGACTTTTTCTCTTTTTTGATTAAAAATACACGCTTCCTCTACAGCTTCATGACTGCTTAACATGTAGACGTTATTTCCCCATCTAATTTCTTGTGCTCCTTCGTTGTTAATTATTCCTTTACCTAATAGATCTCCCACTGTTTTTCCATTTTCTTTTATCACCCACCGGTGTTTTTTTACGTGATCAATAAACACCGTTCTTCCTTCCCATTGAACTTGTAAATGTACCTTTAAGCCGCAGGAAAAGATAGGAAACCAAGAAATAGAATCTAACACTGGAAGTCCATCACGAGTTAAAAAATCAATACTTTTCGTCCACATATTTTTATGCATTCTCTTAAGCTGTCCGACGTTTTCTCCATTTTCATTTGTAACTGCTATGGTCTTCCCCGCTGATTTAAGATAGGGAAGATAAAAAATATATTCTTGCATATAAGCCTCCAAAGGTTCTGCACTTCATATTAACAGCGTGTACATAGTTATGTTTCTATCTTTCATATATTTCGTTTATTTCTTTTAATTTCTTTCTTTGTTTAAATTGGCTTTGATTTTCTTTTAAATGCTTTAGTAAAGCAACAATCAAGAAACTAACAATCACAAGAAGAAGCCAAGAGCTAATTTTACTTATATGAACCATTGTCCACTGCTGCTGTTGATCTGGATACTGCCATGCTCCAAAAAATGTTGCGATATTTTCAGCGATCCAAATGAAAAAGCCAATCAGTACAAAAGACAATACTAAAGGCATGCGATATGTACGTTTGTTAACCGTAAAATATACAAAAGTTCGATAAAAAATAAGTAAAGTAAAAAGTTTTAAAAACCAGCGGAAGTCGTAAATAAAATGATGCGTGAAAAAATTAAGGTAAATAGCCATACTTAGTATACTGACAATCCACGTAGAAGGCCAATTCGTAAGCTTTAATTCAAGCCTTCTCCACACTTGGCACATGTAGCTGGCTACACTAGCATACATAAATCCGCTGTACAGCGGAACTCCCCAGACTTTAGTGAAAGCTTTTTCTGGATAGCTCCATGAGCCCATATGAACTTTGTAGAGTTCTAACGCTAGTCCAATTAAATGACATACTGCGATGACTTTTACTTCATCAAGCGTTTCTCGTTTAAACATCACCATTAAAACTTGAGTTCCTAGACAGACTAATAAAAT
>NZ_JBFULJ010000816.1:0-1730 GCF_056400385.1 Priestia sp. P5_B4 | reverse complement strand
GAAAAAGGGTATACCATTAGCACCTCTGAATTAGAAAACTTTACAACATCCGTGAGCGCGCCGATTGTAAATCATCAAAATGAAGTGGTTGCAGGCATTAGCGTAGCGGGAATTGAAGCAAGATTTCAAGGAGACAGACTGCCGTTCATTATTCAAAAAGTAACAGAAGCGGCGAGCTTAATTTCTGAAAAACTCGGTTATCAAGGATCATTAAAGTAGCATACATAGAAAAATGGAGGTAGACCATTGAAACGATTAGAAGGTAAAACAGTCGCACTCGTAGGTCAGCGTAAAGTAGAAGAAATCAGCAAAATTGTTGAAAACCTTGGCGGGACCCCGCTTGTACGACCTGCACAAGGAACCATCTTTTTAGATGACACACATTTAGAAGCAGATATTAAAGAACTGGTAAAAGGAAATTATGATTGGTTTATTTTTACGACAGGCGTCGGGACGGAAATTTTGTATAAAGCAGCAGAAAAGCTAGGGCTGGCGGACGAATTCCTGTCTTCTTTACAAGCAGCTCATATTGCTGCACGCGGGTATAAAACCGTAAATATGTTAAAAAAACTCGGTGTTACTCCAACCGTTCGAGATGATGATGGAAGTACCGCAGGCCTAGTCAGGGCGCTTCATTCGTTTTCTTTTGAAGGAAAGCATGTAGCACTTCAGCTTCACGGAGATCCTGCACCAAAATTGATTGACTTTCTTTCGAATCAAAAAGCCCAATTTAAAGAGATTTTACCGTATCAGCATATTCCGCCAAAAGCAGAAGTCATGGAACAGCTTATAAACGAATTAATAAGCGGAAAAATCGACGCTGTTAATTTCACAAGCGCTCCGCAGGCCCGCTTTTTATTTTCGTTTGCAAGAGAACACGGACAAGCTGATCACATTCGAGAACTCTTTAAAAGCTCTGTAGTAGCTGTATCCGTAGGAAAAGTAACCGCTGCTGCTTTAAAAGAAGAAGGAGTAGATCGTATTGTTATTCCTGATCAAGAAAGAATGGGAAGTGCAATTGTAGCTTTAGAACATTATTATCAGCAGCGTGATTAACAAAAGACCTTCTCGCCTCACCGTGAGAAGGTCTTTTGTATGACTTCATCCGAGCGTTGTCGAATATTGTTTGATAATTACCTATCACTCTCTTTTTAAACACGTACAAACAACAGATAAACATAGATTTGTTACTATTTCAGAAAATCATTTTCAAATATTGCAAAAATAGTAGAAAAAGGTAAAAAAACAGAGGTGGATGTTAAAAAAATGTTACGTTCGCTTTAGCAATAACTTATATCCAACCAGCTTAAAAAATCTTGATCACCTATTTTATCATGTTAAAAACAGGGCTGTATAAAGCCCGGTAGATTATTTATTTTAACACGGATATAAAGGTATATTTTTGCAGGTAAAAGATGAATGTATACACAAGCGTTAAATGTTACATTACTGAAATACAATTGTAATATTGTTATTCTTTTTTTCAACGTTTATCGTGGTATAATTTTCGTAGATTTTCATTAGCATATTTAGCTATTTATCGACAAATACAGTGAACTTTACATAAATTGTAAGACTTTTATACATATTGATACATAATTAGAAATTACTAGTTTAACAGAGCGAGAAAGCGGAGGAATTCATATTGAAAAAGAAAATGCTTTTACTTAACACAACGGTTTTATTAGGCCTGGGAGGAGTTTTATCAACTCCAGCGTATGCCTCTACCA
>NZ_JBFULJ010000815.1:0-1735 GCF_056400385.1 Priestia sp. P5_B4 | reverse complement strand
GCTCGTACCATGGGATAAGACCGTATAGCCTGTTGCAACTACTGCTCCATATACGAGTGCATCTGGTTTATAAAAAGATGATTTTCGAATACCTGCCAGTAGAAGTAATCCTCCAGAAAACAATGTACGTAGCCAATCATTTCGTGTGGCAGGATCCATTTGAATCATAATATCATCTAATGGATCTAAACGCGTTTGCTGAAAAAAGATAGATACATAACGAAAAATGGTATTGCGAGAAAGTTGTGAAACATCATAGTAAATAAGCATAGTTTGAATGGTGGGTTCTATTCTCACACTCGTTATACCTTTTAAAGCAGAAAACATATGCTCTATTTCCACATGATTTTTCTTATCTCTCAATGCTGGGATATGAAATCGAATACGACCTGGTATATCATGCAGAACGTAGAATTTGGGATTCATTAGTTTCCCTCCCTAACCATAAAATTCTTGCACTATTTATTACTACACCAATAGTAGCTGCATTATGAATAGCTGCTCCCACAATTGGAGAGAAGATACCTAAAGCACCGAATAAAATTGCAATACCATTAATAGTAAACGTGGCAATAAAGTTTTGTTTAATAATGTTCATGGTCTTTTTAGATAGTCCAACTAACTCAGAAAGCATTTCTGGGTTATCAGACGTAATAATAACGTCACTGGCTTCTGAAGCAATGTCTGTTCGTTTAGCACCCATCGTTACACCTACATGAGCATGAGCTAAAGCTGGTGCATCGTTAATGCCGTCACCTACCATCATGACAGCTCCTGTGCTCCCATACTTCTTCACATAAAAGGCTTTATCATCTGGCAAAGCCTCTGCATGATACCAGTTCAGTTTTAAGCGACGCGCCATCTCTCTTGCAACCGTTCTCTTGTCTCCAGTAAGCATAATGATGTCGTTGATACCTTGATGTCGAAGATTATTCACTGCGCGGTGCATACCAGAACGTATTTTGTCAAAAATGCTAACTACTCCTACAAGTGTTTGATCATAAGCTACATAAATCACATTTTCGTCGTTTTGCATGTGTTGAAGTAAGTTGGTTGTTTTGACTTTTAATTCATTCATAAAGCGTAAACTTCCAACAACAACTCTTTTACCATTTAGCCAAGTGGAAATTCCTTTTCCTACCGTTGTTTCTACTTGAGCATTATTGTCTCTAATAGGAATTAAAATCTTCCATTCTTTCGCTTGCTTCATAATTGCATCAGCAATAGGATGGGTAGAATTTTTCTCAGCTGCTGCAGCTAAACGAATGACATCTTCTTGATTAAAGCCTTCAGCAGCAATTACTTGCTGAACCACAGGCATTCCTTCTGTAATAGTTCCGGTCTTATCAAGAATAACTGTATTTAGTTTAGACATCTTTTCAATATGATCACTGCCTTTAACAATAGCCCCTTCTTTTGCAGCACGTCCAATGGATGCGTATAAAGCTGTGGCCGTTGATAATTTAATTCCGCAAATAAAATCAATAACTAACATACTCATCGCTCTGTTAAGGTTTCGAGTGAAGAAAAATGTAAGCAGTGCCAAACCAAAAGAAACAGGAACCATTTTTTCAGCTACTGTATCGGCTATATTTTGAATAGGAGCGCGTTTATCTTGTGCTTCCTCCAACAGTTTCACAATTTTAGAGAGGGATGTATCTTTTCCTACTTTTTCAACTGTTACAGTAACATGTCCACTCTGCAAAACACTTCCAGCGTACACATTATCTCCACC
>NZ_JBFULJ010000814.1:0-1735 GCF_056400385.1 Priestia sp. P5_B4 | reverse complement strand
CTACAATAGAAGAAGCTACCTTGTTAATGGCAGCTTCTTTTATGTATGTTGAGAAAGAAATCGAACAGAGGTGATTCGCGTCTATATTATCTTTCTCTAATCTATATGAATGTATACATTGAAGAGAAAAGGCAACTTCAGAGTACTGACAGGCAATATAGATTATAAGAAAAACATAGTACGAAATTTGTTTTAGGGATAAATTATAGTACATTTTTTATGAAATTATTGATTATTATTATTTCCTATCATTCGATGGTTGGTATTGTTCGGAGGCGATGAGATCATCTTCCACAAGAACATAAGGGTGTGTTTCCATCAAAATGGTTTTCAGGTATTCTGGCATTCTCTCGCCTTTGTACGCACAAATTAGTGGAAACGACAGCTGATTCACAGCCTCGTCCACTACTTTTTCAAAATCCTCTATTAGATGCAAAGGATCTTTCATAGTGGTCCATTCTACATGGGCCCATGATCTAAAAGAGATTTTATTTTCTACATAAGGTTGTACCGTTTTATTAAAGTAATCCTGAATTGCTGGAGGATGATAACTCCCACTTGAATAATAGAAGTCAAAGTTATTTATACGGTGTACTAGTTTCATTTGATCTTTTGATAATAGTGTGTCCAGTTCTTTTTTAATAAGGGGATAAATACGGTCATTTTCAATAAGAATAACGTAATCTCCAGCGAAAGTACCCTCTCTTATATAATTTACAACTTGTTTAATATAGTTTTCCATTTCATTATAGGAATACAGTACATGAACACTCTTTTGATCTTCAAACAACTGATTTATTTTGTTTTCCAAGAAATCATCCCTTCTTTTACATCCCAGAATTATACTAGAGCTCTATCAATAGTACACAAGGGTATTTTTTGTTAGGGGAGCGAAGATTAAACAATTGTATTATTTTATTCATTTTTGAAAAGTGTATTACTTTCTTAATAAACGAGCAAAAAAGCTGCCTCATTCTACAAGCATTGGATGGAGTGAGGCAGCTTTTTTCTGAAATGTTTTATGTAATATGCTGGCTAATAAATTCTAACATATTTTTATAACAGAACTATTTCAGACAAGTTACAACATATGTATAAAAGGTAGACTCATTATACATTTTCCTCCCATCTGGTAAAAGGGAAAAGTCAATCATATCAAGGATGTATAAAAACCTGCATAAAACAGGAACGCAATATCGTTTGAACCCTTACTCCCATAAGGGTTCTTTCGCTTTCTTGGTTCCGAAAAACAACATTATGGTAACTAAAAATGTATACCTTTTTGAACTATCTACACTGGACAGCCTTCAACATAGGTTAACTTTATATAGTTATTAATAAAAAAACCCTTTGCTACTTATAGCAAAGGATTCTTTTATTATGATAATCTAAATTAAGGGCATTTTCTTTAACAAATCTCGAAATTCTGCCAACAGCTGTTTATATTTAAAGCGTTTTAATCCATGACCATGAATACTGTTGCGGCAATTCTAAATCATAATTCAAACGATTGGCTGCATAATATGTCCAGTGAGGATTCACTAATAATTCACGTCCTATAAAAACTAAATCGGCACGTCCATTTGAAATAATTTCTTCAGCTTGTTCTGGCTGAATGACTTTTCCTACTGCCCCTGTAGCAATCTCTGCTTCCTTGCGAATAGACTCTGCATATAAAACTTGATAGCCAGGAAATGTTTTTGCTTTTGCAGGCGTAAGTAATCCATTACTTACA
>NZ_JBFULJ010000813.1:0-1738 GCF_056400385.1 Priestia sp. P5_B4 | reverse complement strand
GCCAAGTTCCTTCTCTTCAGCAAGCTGCTTTAATTCTTTTAAATCTTCTTCTGAAAAGCCAGTTGTTCCTACAACAGGTCTTACTCCATATGTTAGGGCTGTTTTAGTATGAACGCGTCCAATTTCAGGTGTTGTCAAGTCAACTAAAACATCTGCCTTAACGTCTTGAAAACATTTCTCAATATCCGTGTAGATTGGTGCTTGTACATTTGGCATTCCTTCAATATCACTTATGTATTTTCCTTCATTGATACGATCTACCGCTGCTACTAATTCAAAATGCTCTGTTTCTTCTATTAATAATACAGCTTCTTTTCCCATACGACCTCTTGGTCCTGCAAGTACAATTCGAATTTTGTCCATTCTTTTTCTCTCCTTAGTCTTCTTTTTTCGTCCAGCGATCTTTGTCACGCGTATTAAATTTATTCATAACGCGATCATGCGCTTCTTGTAAATCGATATTTAATGAATTTGCAAAGCAAATTAATACAAATAAAATGTCGCCCATTTCTTCTTCGACCGTACGTTCTGCTTCAGTCGTTTTCTTCGGCTTTTCACCATAATAGTGGTTAATTTCGCGCGATAATTCGCCCACTTCTTCCGACATGCGCGCAAGCATAGCAAGAGGACTAAAATATCCTTCTTTAAATTGGCTAATATATGCATCAACTTCTTGCTGCATTTGCTCCATCGTTTTTTTTGACATCTTTTTATTTCACCTCTTTTAGAAGTACACTCAGCTTACTATTATAACATCTTTACTTCAAATTATTTAGTGTAATTACTTCTTCTTACCAAGCCTTTATCAGATGCTCTTTCACAATATTCCTCACGTTTCCCTTAATTCTCAAAAATCTGTCTATATTTTACGAATTGAGGATACTACTAATACATAGCACTAGAAGAAACATCATCACTTTTTACTATTTTCAAAAATCTTTTCGATAGTTATTTACGAAATGAAATATATTCCTTTATGATAAGGTAGTGCAAAAACGGTCATAGGAGGTTTGTAAGTATGAAAGGTCTCAGATTAAAAAATATTATTTTTATACTGCTTGGTGCTGCCATATTTGCGTTTGGACTTGTTAATTTTAACATGCAAAACAATTTAGCTGAAGGTGGATTCACAGGCATTACCCTGCTTTTATTTTTCTTATTTAACATTGATCCCTCTTATTCTAATTTAGTGTTAAATATTCCTTTGTTTTTTGTAGGGTGGAAACTATTAGGGAGAACAGCATTTATTTATACCATGCTCGGAGTCGTTAGCTTATCGCTATTTTTATGGATATTCCAGCGCTTCCCAGTGAATATGCCCCTGCGTCATGATATGACTCTAGCAGCTCTTTTTGCCGGTGTTTTTATTGGAGTGGGTCTTGGCATTATTTTCAGGTTTGGAGGAACAACAGGAGGAGTCGATATCATCGCACGTGTTGTTCAAAAATATATCGGGTGGAATATGGGGAAAACGATGTTTCTTTTTGACTTTATTGTGATTAGTGCGTCTCTCATTTATTTATCTTACCGAGAAGCTATGTACACACTTGTTGCAGTCTTTGTCGCTGCACGGGTTATTGACTTTATGCAAGACGGCGCGTATGCCGCAAAAGGAGCAACGATCATTTCAAATCATAACGAAGCCATATCGGATAAAATTATGAAAGAAATGGATCGAGGCGTGACGATTTTAAAAGGACAAGGTTCTTTTTCTAAGCAAGATACCAACGTGCTATAC
>NZ_JBFULJ010000812.1:0-1738 GCF_056400385.1 Priestia sp. P5_B4 | reverse complement strand
AGCATAAAAACCAGCTTCTTTATAGAAGCTGGTTTTTTATGTTATGACTGAGGAGCAAGCACACGTGTAGTTTCCCACAGCAAGACGCCATCTTCATTTTTTGTTAATTCAACGTATCCTTCTTTCTCTAAATACGTAAGCTGGCCGTACACTTCTGAGAAAATAAAGTCCGGTGCTTTTTGATACATATCCGGGAAAAAAGCTKCGCTGATTTCAAGCGTTGTTTTTTTTCCTTCACCCATTACTTGTAACACGCGCAGCGCCCATTTATGCTGCTTTTGAATACGTTCCATAATTAAAGAATGAATATCACTAAGCGGTTCACCATGTCCGCTATAAATCAAATCAATGTCGTAGTTCAACGTTTTTTCAAGAGACGCCAAGTAGTCCAATAGCGGCTTTGGCTTAGGATTTTGAATGGTCGGCTCTAAATATGGATTTGAGGGTACTTTTGGCAAAATATGATCTCCGCCAAACGCGACTTTTTCTTTTCGGTTGTAAAACATCAGCTGACTCAAGGAATGTCCCGGCGTTTCAATCACTTCCCAATCACTGGCATACGGAAGTGTATCTCCTTCTTTCAAATACCCTGCTAGCTTCTGCCCTTTAGGTGAATATACTTGAATTGCAGCCGTTGCTTTACGAAGCCATGTATCCATTACATCATCACTTACTCCAAACTCCATAAGGAAATTACGGTATAGCTCATTATGCTGCTGAACAAACTCTTCATCTTGGTAAATCCAAGGCTCCACAAGCTTATGACCGTAAACCGGTATATCACTCGGCAGCCATTCTAAAAATCCAGTGTGATCCGGATGCTGATGAGTAAGAATCACTTGTTCAATGTCTGTTACTTTATATCMTTCTTTACGAAGCGCCTCTTCAAAAACATTCCACGCTTCTTTGGTTTTCATACCTGCATCAATTAACGTTACCTTGTCTGCTTTTAATAAAAACACATTCACTGGTCCAATTGGAAATGGCGTAGGCAGCTCAATGCGTATTACTTTATGATCTAAACTCATTTTACCAAACCCCTATATCTGCATTCTTTTTACTGCTTTATACTGTTAAACGTTTTATTCTTTTAAATAGTCAATTTCCTGCTAACTTCTACCTTTTGCAAAAGTGCGCTGAGCCTCAATAATTGGATGACTCTTTGTACTCGTACAAACATTTTACATAAACTCATACTATTAATAGTTTAGCAGGTTTGAAGACAAATTGATAAAGGAATGCTTTCCAGTGTACTTATTTAAAAMGAACAAATGGTTCATCAAACGAAAAAAGTAAGATAGAATAAAGAGACGAAATGATGGTATAAGGAGCGTAGTTTATGATTAAAGCGATTTTTCTTTTTATCTTAGCGGGTCTTGCTGAAATTGGCGGAGGCTATTTGATTTGGCAGTGGCTGCGCGAAGGAGCATCAAGCTGGTTAGGACTTCTGGGCGGTATTGCTTTGGTGCTGTACGGCGTCATTGCTACGTGGCAGTCGTTCCCGGACTTTGGACGTGTATATGCAGCTTACGGCGGTATTTTTATTKTTTTAAGCCTGTTTTGGGCGTGGTGGGTTGATAAAAAAATGCCCGATACATATGATTGGATTGGCGGACTTGTGTGTCTGATTGGCGTAGCCGTTATGCTTTGGCCAAGAAGTTAAATGATAAAGCAGAAAGCGGCAGAATACATGAATTCTGCCGCCTTTTATTTTTTTAGATAATACAGCTATATTGCC
>NZ_JBFULJ010000811.1:0-1741 GCF_056400385.1 Priestia sp. P5_B4 | reverse complement strand
ATACTTTATCTTCCGTAATAAATTCTTCGACTCGATCTCTTTTGGTGTACATGTCATACCAAATGTCGGCGATTTTGTCTTGAACTCCCGAATTCGGCTGCATCCAGATTCCGATTGAAATATGCCCTGCATAAATACCTCTGTCCTTTAATTCACTATTCAAATTGAAAATATAATTACGAAGACCGGAAACTGCAATTCCGACATTGCCCATCATTGGTACTGGATTGATTGCGGCTCCACCTGTCGTAAATAATAGAGCTCCACTTTGTTTATCCAACATATCCGGAAGCACTTCTCGAATACTCGATATCGCACCTAAAACGTTGAATTGAAATTGGTATAGCGCATTTTCTTCTGTTACATCTAATGCGTTTGTTACTGTATCAATACTTGGAGTTGGACTGTATTCAATCACATCAATAAATCCGTATTTCTCTTTGATCGTTGCGAAAGCTAAACTAATTTGGGCTTTATTTAATATATCAGCTTGAAATGACGCTGCTTCAATGCCTAATTGTTCTAGTTCAATAACCAGTTGGTTCAACTTTTCTTCATTACGGGCTATAAGCGCTACACGAAATCCGTTTTTTCCGAACTTCTTCGCAATAGACATTCCTAATCCTGGTCCTGCCCCGACAATTACAATATTTTTCATAATATAATTCCTTTCATAACTTCTTAGCTAACTATTTTTTCCAAGAGAGTTCATTTGTTATAATAGGCACTACTTTATTTATTAAGAACCAATCGCATTTTCAATCTTTTGGGTATGATTCTGAATGATCACAACAATTTGCTTGATCAAAACCCTTCCACAAAAACATGTGTTATTTAAGCAACGTGCGTTGTATAGTTGATGATAAGATGAAAAAGAACTATTAACAACCACCAAAATGGCTACTATGTTGTTTACACAACACTTCTATTGTATTGTCGTTTTTAAACACCATTGTGTAGCCTAAAAAGGAGAAGAAAAAATTGATTATGCCAAAAAAAGATCCGAGAATACTTCGTACAAGACAATTGATTGTAGACTCTTTTATTTCGTTAGCTAGTGAAAAAGATTTCAACAATATAACGGTACGTGATATCAGTGAAAAGGCTACTATTAACCGCGCTACATTTTATGCGCACTTTGACGATAAATTTGATTTATTACATTCCACCATCACCAATACTTTTACAGACAAATTGAAAAAAGGACTAAATGGTCACGAGGGATTCAATGAAGAAGTCATTGCAAATATTTTTCTAGCCATGTGTGATCACCATAAAGAGTTAAGTGACTTATGTCCTAAAGGTTACAATTCTTTAGGAACTATTATAGAAAGTAAAATTAAAGAAGAGTTACAAAAGCTAATAGCTGATCTTTTGCTAAAAGACACTAAAAATACCATTGTATTAGAGGACAAACAATTGGTAACGACCCTATCTACTATACTGAGTTGGAGTATATACGGAGCTACATACTCATGGAATAAAGATGGAAGACCTATTTCACCAGAAGAGCTAGTGACTAAGACCCTACCTATATTTAAAAATGGCATGAGTAAGTATTTCTTTTAATGAAATTTATGTTAAATATCAATTCTTTTTGGGGTTCAGTCTCCCTATAGACTATATTTTACCGTACAGGCATATGAATAAAATGTGCACTTTTTATTCATCCACCTCCCACTTAGGTATCGAGTAAATGTCGTCATATCAAGGATGTATAAAAAGCTGCATAAAGCAGAAA
>NZ_JBFULJ010000810.1:0-1743 GCF_056400385.1 Priestia sp. P5_B4 | reverse complement strand
ATACTGTTTGGCAACTTGATTTACCATTTGCTGAATTTCCCTTTTCTTATGAGAAGAAAGGTGTTCGCGGGGCAGAAGAACTAGAATTTGAGCTTCCGCATAGTTATTCAGCACCCTAACTTCTTGAAAGCCATGCTGCGTCAAAAAAGCTTTTAACGCTTTTTCAAAGTCTGTGCTTTCTTTTTGAACAACTATAGAAGGCTGATCGTAAGAAAATAGCGAAACCTCTTTCTCTTCAGGCTTTGTATACACCACCCAAGCAGTTATGAGCACTGTTACAGAAATACCCATATTTAACATCCACCTTTTCATACCACGAACGCTCCTTTTAATTAAGTTTGTTCATGATATGAAAAAATTCATTCATTCATGCGTTATCTTCCTAGCCAGCCTCCGTCTACAGCAAGTAAGTGCCCATGAATATAGGCAGATGCATCAGATGCTAAAAAGACAACCGCTCCTTTAAAATCATCTACTTCCCCCCATCTGCCTGCGGGAATACGTTCAATGATTTGTCTGCTGCGCGTTTCATCGTTAATAAGTGCTTCATTCATATCAGTAGCAATATACCCTGGTACAATTCCATTAACATTTACGCCTTTTGCTGCCCATTCATTAGATAAAGCCTTTGTAAGCTGAGCAACTCCGCCTTTTGCTGCAGCATAAGCCGGAACGGTAATACCTCCTTGGTAAGAAARCAAAGATGCCATATTAATAATTTTTCCGCTTCCTTGTTTAAGCATTTGGCGGCCCGCCTGCTGACATAACAACCATACGGTTTTTAAATTAACATTCATAACAGCATCCCAATCTTCTTCTGCAAAGTCTACAGCGGGTGAACGTCTTTGAATGCCAGCGTTGTTCACTAAAATATCGAGCTTGCCAAAATAAGCAACAACCGATGAGATCGCTTCGCTTACTTCAGAAGCATTTTCTAGATCACAATTAACAATAAAGCATTTTCTTTCGAGACGTTCAATTTCTTCTTTTACTCCAAGAAATTCCTTTGATCGCTGCAGAAGAGCGATATCCGAACCTGCTTCTGCCAAAGCAATCGCCATTGCTCTTCCAATTCCTCTCGTTGCTCCCGTAATCGCTGCTACTTTACCATCTAAAGAAAATAAATCTACTGTCATTGTTCATTCTCCTCTCCGTTTGGTGCAAATAAAACCTTAAGTGATTCATCAGGCCGCTGCATAAACTCAAACCCCGCTTGAATATCTTCAAGCGGCAGTTTATGAGAAATTAAAGAATCTGCTGCTATTTCACCGTTTGCCAGTAAATCAATAGCCGTCTGAAAATCTTCCCTTGTATAACATCTCGTTGTAGTTAATGAAATTTCTTTAAAGTGCATTGCTGCTAAATCTACTTCTGGAGCGTTTTTGTATACGCTCACCACCACAATCTCTCCCTGAATACGGCTTGTTTCAACCATTTGTTTTGCTGTCATTTGATTTCCAGCTACTTCAAATACAACGTCTGCACCGACGTCATTCGTAAGCAAGCGCACTTCTTTTACGACGTCTTTTTTCGTTGCATCAATTGGTATAAAGCCAAGTTCTTTCGCTTTAGTTAAGCGATAAGAACTAATATCTGAGATCATTACTTTTTTTGCTCCTGCTCGTTTCGCAATCATCCCGATCAGCAGTCCAATAGGTCCTGCTCCTAAAATGACAGCTTGGTCCCCTACTTTCAACCGCGAGCGTCGTACTGTATGTACGGCAACCGCTACAGGTTCTGCAA
>NZ_JBFULJ010000809.1:0-1745 GCF_056400385.1 Priestia sp. P5_B4 | reverse complement strand
ATTAAAAATAGAGTTAAGTATTACATATGTTGTAGAAAAAGATCATATTTGTCGTCATGTAGTGTAAATGATAAAATTATTATTTTTATAAAGGAGTTTTTACATTTACTTTAATAAATAAATTCAAATGTTTTTTTACTATGTATAGTTATTACTTTAAAAGCATGGAATTTTAAATGAATAGTTTTACACATTCTTATTGGAGTTTATATCTATGATAAAGGTTATAAATGAAAAGGTATTATGTATATGTGTATTGGAAGATAGTCTATGTTGCATTATATCTATCAATCTAGTATTAAAAAGCTGAAAAAAGGGAATACTTTCACATATACATATAAAAAAGAGGAGGAGTAAACGTTTATGGAAAATCATGTGTCGGGTGATATTCAACAATCAGAAGTAGAGGTGTCGGATTCAACTAAAGCACAATTGATACTAAATAAATCTCTTCGTGATTTTAAAAAGAAACAAATTCTTGAGAAAATTGATCAGTCATTACAAAATCGAGATAAAGAAGCTTTTTTACGTTTAACAGAGAAACTTAAATCTGTATCTTGATAAAAGCAATATATAATAGAAGAAACTCGTAAAAAAAGGGGCTTTGCTTAATAAGAGCAAAACTCCTTTTTAAATTGAAAGTGCTTTTTAAGTCTTAATTCGAGTAGGGACCTTTCACTTCTTTAAGTATTTGTACTAGAACTGAGAATTCAAATTATCTTTGTAAAGAAAGTACTGCCTTAAGAACATCTTGGTTTAAACTATCTTTAAAAGCTTGATTTGCTTGTGAAGCTGGGTATAGAGCGATAATACGATTTAGTGGCTCTTCATATTTTTTTAATATTTTAAAAGCATCAAGGTAGTCCTCAGGTCCACATCCATAACTTGTAATAAGAGGCCATTCATTTCTAACAAATTGTGTTAAAAACAAGTTGATTTCTTGCTCATATAATGCTACAAATATTGATCTTCCGCCTTTTTTTAAGCTTTTGAAACCAGTTTTAACGGCAGCATTTGATCCTGAACATTCAAATAAAACATCAACTTTTTCAGTTAAACTTTCTTTGTCAGCAATAAGGGGAATCATACCGAATTCAGAGCATCTTGATAATCGATTTTCATAATCCTTTTCGAGCCCAGATAATATTACTTTCGCACCTTTTTGCACACATACTAGTCCAACGAAAAAACCAATAATACCGGGTCCTTGCACATGCACAATATGTTTATTATTAATCTCTCCAGCTCTATTAACAGCGTGAACGGCAATTGAAAGAGGTTCACTTAAAGCTGCAGTTCTAACGGACAAATCTTCAGGAATTTCTTTTACATATATCGATTTTGTTTTGACAAATTGGGCCATTCCTCCGTCATAATGTAACCCTATGACTTTATTGTGTTCGCATATTGAATGGCGACCATTTTTGCAGTTTTCACATTCCCCACAATAATTCATGGATTCAACAATTACTTTTTTTCCTATTAAATGACTGGTTGACTTATCATAACTTTCAACAACTTCACCTGATATCTCATGGCCAAGAATAATAGGTTTTTCAACAAACTCATATCCTTTAGAGTGGCTATAGGCATGTAGGTCGCTTCCACACACCCCACAATAGTCGACCTTAATTAGAACTTCATTTTTATCTAAAAGAGGCTTTTCTTGATTTTGTACCTTAAGCTCTCTTACTTTTTCTGTTTTAACAACTGGACGAGCAAAAAATGGGCTCACACTTCTAAGC
>NZ_JBFULJ010000808.1:0-1749 GCF_056400385.1 Priestia sp. P5_B4 | reverse complement strand
TTCCACTCCGAACCGAAAACATCCGCCCAACATCTTTTCCGGTAATCCACTCATCTACCACTGGCATACGCGTTCCAGTCAGCGGTTCTTCTACTACTCGGACCTTCTTAGGAGCCAGCTTAATATCTCCGGCTTGACTAATTTTCTTTTTGACGTAATTCGAAGAAGAACGATAAGCTTTCTGGGCGCTTTGCAGCGGCGGCATAATACGTTGAGTCGCTTGTTTGCTAAGTACATTCCGCATATCACTAAGTTTCTTCGCTCCGTTTGCCACGGCATTAGCGCCTGCTTTCGCTGTTTTCCCCGCTACCTTCGTAGAAAGCGCCCCAGCTCCAGCAATTCCTAAGGCTTGCAGAAGACTTGCTTTACGCTGCTCTTCACTGATTTTATTCCCGAACATGTCGCGTCCGGTCATGTATTCTCCTAGGCCGTTTGCAGCCACAAGACCGTAGAGGCCTTTTTCGGTTTGTTCCAGGACTTTGAAGGATTTGGCGGATTTGTAGGCGTCTAAGGCGTGATCCGCTGCGCTTAGGCCTTTAGCCGTTTTGTAGATAGCTTTTCCGCCTTTTGCGGCTCTTCCTACCCAGCCGACAACCGGAATGAAGCCGGCTGCTGCCATGGCTCCCGCTGCGACGCGCTGTGAGGTGGAAAGTTTTTCACCCGTAACAGGGTCCACGCCTTCTGCTGCTCGTTTATAATCATAATATCCGCTGACCTCTCCTGTAAAGGTAGAAACCGCATCCCACGTTTTTTCATACCACGGCTTGTTTGCTTCTTCTTCTTGTTTTTTTTCCAGCTCGTATACTTCTTCTTGCTGCTTGTTGTAGTCAACATATGAAGTTGCATAGTCGTTTAGCTTTGTTTGAACTTTATACAGCTCGCTGTCGTGATAGGCTTTTTCGTCAAAGGCAAGCTGATAGACACTTCCTCCTTGACTCGTAGCAAGCTCTAAGCCGCTTACTAGCGTATTCACTACCGAATAGAAGTCGTCCATTTCGCTGTATTCTTTTGACCATTCAGCGTCAAGCTGGTTCACTGCTTCAATTGTATCGGTGCGTTTTTTCTCTGCTTCTTCTATTTTATCGTTAAACTCACTCGTTGAAAACGCTGAAATAGCGACGATATCGTCAATGCCGTTTAAAATACTCTGCAGATCGTCGTGCTGCTGCGCAACCATTTCTTTAGCATTGCTGTTAGCGTTTTTTAGCTCTGTTTCTAAAAATGATTCAGTTACAATCGTGCTTCCTGATAGCTTTGCTTTTTCAGCTTTAACGTGAAGCGTTGAAAAATAGCTTTGCTGCATTTTAATTAAGTTTTCCCACTGTCCGGCCGTATCGGCGTGCTGCTTATAAAAAGATTTTATATTGTCAGCGCCTTTTCCTTCTAAGCTGCCTTCTAAGTCCGCTACGCCCTGCAGCGCTTTTTTCAGTTCACCCAGCTGGCTTAGTAACTCATCGTAGGCTTTTTCCCTGTCTTTTGCTACATCAAACAGCGCTTTTGCATCGTATACCTTTCCCACAGTCATCCCCCCTTTGCTGCTACGAATGGATAATAGATTCGTCTTGTTCTTTTAGTAAGTCTACATTAGATTTTGTATCTTTTACGTTTTTGTTTAGTGCTTTTATATAAGTAGAAATAAGCGTTTGAATTTCTTCTTCGCGCGCTTCCCATTTCTCTGTAGTATCAAGGCTGTTTTTTCCAAGGTCAGGCATTTTGCTAATGGATAAATTCCCAATGGCTGTGCTGACT
>NZ_JBFULJ010000807.1:0-1751 GCF_056400385.1 Priestia sp. P5_B4 | reverse complement strand
CCGACGTAAGTTGGTACGCGGGGGCTGCGTTCTTTCTGAAGAAGAGCCTATTGCAGGGAGAGAGCGTTTTTTTGTTCACGACCCGTTCGGAAATCGATTAGAATTTTTACAATATGACAAATAAAAGACCTCCAAGCGGAGGTCTTTTATTTTAGGGCGTTATCTAAATACGTATATACCGTTTCTTTGCTAACTAATACTTCATTTTCTCTATCTTTATCTTTTTGCCACTTTTCCCGCGCTTTTGCTAATACTTCTTCGGCTTCCTCTTTGGGAATGACAATGACTCCACCATCGTCACCTGCAATAAAATCGCCAGGATGAATTTTTACGCCCCCGCAGGAAATGGTTTCATTTACTATTCCTTTATCTTTTTTGCTGCTTGCTGCGATCGTAGAGCCCTTACAAAATACGGGGAAATTGAGTTTTTCAATGTCTTCCTGATCTCGTATAACACCATCTAGTACAATACCGCTTATTCCAACAAGCTTCGCCATGGCTACTACGAAATCTCCTGCTAAGGCACGGTTACAGTAGCTTTTTCCATCAATGACGAGCACGCTTCCGGGCTCCGCTAGTCGAATCGCTTCAAGCACTGAGTAATTATTGCCAGCAGGAGTATCTACAGTAAGAGCCGGTCCAAATAGTTTGTAATGACGCTGCAATGGCTTAATAGAAAAGTCTAAGTGGTTTGTACCTTCCATTGCATCTGATAAATTTGCTGTTGATAATGGGAACTGTTCATTCAACATCGTATCTCTCCTTTTTAACTTTAGTCTATCTATACATATTCATATAAGAGAAAGCTCTTATTTATGAAAGGGCAAGTATATAATATGAAGTATTGAAGACGAATTAACTACAAATGTGCAATGTTAGAAGCTTTCAGAGACAAATTTCATCCATTCACTAAATCTTTTTCCTGTATGTTATTCGTCATATAAGTATATAGATCCTTTATTGTTACTGTTTGAATGTCTCTATTACCAAGAATTTCTTGAATCTTTTTAAACTTCAATCAAGAGGGAAGTAGTTGTGGGACGTAAAGAATGGAGTGTAACAATTGTATTCCAGGATGTTTTTTGTACGGGTTTTAATAGGGAAAGAACAGAATTTCTTCTGGGAAATCTAAGAATGGAGCAGAGAAATTTTGATCATAATGAAAGGAGAGTTAGTTATTTAGGAGATGACAAGATGATTTATATTTATAACTGCTACGGAGGCACACATTCATCAGCATTGGCAGCTGCTTACCATCTGAAAAAGCTCCCTGCTAATAGAGAACCAACTGATAAAGAAATATTAAATATTGATGTTTTTAATAAATTGACTTCTAAGGATATGGGGAAGTTAATTTTTCATGGATATGATGAAGAAAAAAATGAAGTATATACATTAGGGAGAGGGTCTTCAAAAGTAGTAGTTCCTGCTATGTATGAGTTAGCCAATTTGCTAAATAAAAAAGGAGAATTACAAACGAAAATACTTTTTTCCAATACATCTCCCACCGTACCCTTATCTATGACACTAGGAGGTTTGTTTTCAAGAAGGTTAAAGATTAATGTAATAGGTGTTCCTTTATTAATAATAGGTGCTAAGCAGGCCCATAAAGACATTATTAAATTAGTGGAGCAAACAAAGAATTCTGCAAAAGTCACTACCTCAAAAATAGAAATTTTAGATAATGTTTTCGGCGAAGTGTAAAATAAGCTATATATAATAAAGATGAAGGACCTTTGTTAGTTTTATGA
>NZ_JBFULJ010000806.1:0-1752 GCF_056400385.1 Priestia sp. P5_B4 | reverse complement strand
AGATACTGATTAGGACTAGTAAGCAGGGCTAAGCGAGCAACTCCACTTGGCGCTAAAACACTCATCAAATTTGGTATATTCGGCGCTTCTCCTTTAAAATAATCCAGCGCTTGTGGTAACGTAGGGTCTATTCCAATAATTGCTTTTACTTCATCTGGATATTTATTAGCGTAATACATGCTGTAAACGCCAGAAACGGAGTGTGGCATTAATATATACGGACCCTTTATATTCGATTTTTRCAAAGCTTCTCTCATTTCACTTACACTATTTTCTACTGTGCGCTTTTTATTCGTAATGTCACTCCATCCGTATCCAAATGGTTCTACTACCACAACTTTATTATCCTTCGACAGTTCATTTACTAAAGGTTCAAAATCCAGTGCAGGCGTAGGCGTTCCTAGGCCGGTTAGTAGTACAATTGTATTTTTTCCTTTACCTTTTGTATATACATGAATGCTTCTGCCATTAACCTCTACTAATTGACCAATAGGCGGGTACTTTTTCTTTTCTACTGCCGTTATAACTTGATTCGTTGCAACCCAAATGATGCATATCCCAAAAATAGCTACTATCATGTTTCGTAAAAYTCTCAAGAACCTAAACTTTTTTTGCACGTTTACCTCTCCTTTCCGTAAGTAGCAGTTAACAAGCAGATGCCCATGCTAGTGACTCTTTGTAACTGCTTACTTACTATGACGCTTCAGAAAACGTTTAGTTCTATTTCCTATATAAAATTTAAAAGAATGATAGCAGCTTACTTCAGCACTAAACGAAAAAAAAGGCCTCTTTCATCAGAAGAGACCTTTTACTATTTATTAAAAAGAGAACAATAAAAACTGTAACCCCTTTACTTTACGCCTAAGCGTATAACTGACGCTACGTTTTTAGCCGTTCTTTCAATGTTTTCACCGGCTTTTTCCAGTGCTTCTGATAGATCGACCGCTCCGGGCACGACGCTGAATAACGCAGAAATACCGTGTTCATATACAGCTTCGCTTCCAGTTCCAATGCTCCCTGCTATCGCTATCACGGGAACGCTATGCTTTTTTGCTGTTTTTGCTACGCCAATGGGGGTTTTTCCGTAAATGGTTTGTCCATCTATTCTTCCTTCACCGGTAATGACAAGGTCAGCATCTTTAATATAGCTTTCTAGCTGAGTTGCCTCAATGACAATGTCTACACCTGGCTTTAACTCCGCAGATAAAAATGCCAGCAGGCCCCCTCCTAGTCCTCCTGCCGCCCCGGCACCAGGAACGTTCTGAATATGAATATCCATTTCTTTTTCAATAACTGCTGCGTAATGAGCTAGATTACGGTCAAGCTGTTTAACCATATCAGGAGTTGCGCCTTTTTGAGGGCCAAATACCGCAGATGCTCCGGTTTCACCCGTTAACGGATTGTCTACATCGCAAGCCACTTCCACTTTGACTTCAGCAAGCCGGGAATCCAAGTTTGTCAGATCAATAGCAGCTAACTGGTTTAAACTGCCGCCTCCTTCTTTTATTTCTGCTCCGTTAGCATCAATAAGCTTTGCCCCTAAAGCTTTTGCCATACCGGCTCYTCCATCATTTGTAGCACTTCCTCCGATGCCAATAATGATATGCTTCACTTTATGATCTAACGCTTTGAGAATGAGCTCACCGGTTCCTCGCGTTGTTGTGATAAACGGATTGCGTTTATCCACCGGAACATGATGAAGGCCTGAAGCGGCTGCCATTTCAATAACAGCCGCTTTGCCGTCTCCATGAA
>NZ_JBFULJ010000805.1:0-1755 GCF_056400385.1 Priestia sp. P5_B4 | reverse complement strand
CGCCAAGCGTGAGTCAGTACGTAGCTGATATTCAAAAAGTGTTGGCCAAGCATGAAGATGAAATTACATATCAATTAACCCCTATGAATACATTGATTGAAGGGGAATTAAGCACGCTGCTAAACATTGTTCAAGAGATGCATGAAGTGCCTTTTGAAAATGGTATTCAGCGTGTATGTACAAATTTACGAATTGATGATCGCCGTGATAAAGAAAATCATACGATGGCTGGGAAATTACAATCCGTACAGTCTAAATTAAAAGCGAAATAAAGAATATGCAATACAATAAAAACGCTTGAGTATCCACTCAGGCGTTTTTTATTGTATTTATACTTAATTAGCATGCACAAGAGAAAAAATTTGAAAAGCTACGCGCAGCCGAAGGGTTTCCTCTGACGTGTGAATAGGTCTTTTTAATAACTCTTCGCATTTTTCAATTCGATAGATCACCGTGTTCCGATGAACGAATAACTGCTTAGCAGTCTCTGAGATTTGGCAATTGGAATTTAGATATGTTTCAAGCGTGTCAAGTAAGATGGAGCGATCTTTCTTATCGTACTGCAGCAAACCTTCTAATGTTTGAGAATAGTAATCCTGTAAATCGTTTGCTGGAAGCAACCTCAGCAGTTCTTTAAACTGTTTTGGCTGATAAAATTGAATAAGCTTCGACTGATCTTTAAAATGGATGGTTTCAAGAGCTTCAACAGCTTCTTTATATGAGTCAGCGATTGTAAGTAGGGATTGGCTTTGGTTTCCAACTCCAAATGACATTCGCTTGTCGTAGTGACGGTAAACAGCTTCCTGCAAGCGATGCAAGCATTCTATAATCATAGGTTGAGAATGAGGTGTAAACAAAAGAATATAAAGATTGTCATAGAAAAACAAAACGGCCTCTGTATGACCTGTTGATAACTCATATTGAAGGAGCTCATAGATCATATCATCATCGCTGTAAGGCGTGAATGTAGAGTGGATTTTCCCGACGGCGCAAATATAGCTGTTTCCTGCTGATAAGCCCATCATCTGTGCTTGAAAGGAAGCATCTTCAAGCGTTTTATARTAATTGTTAACAAGCTGATTGAAAAAATCGTTTTTTCGTCGCCGTTCAGCTTCATACAAAGCCTGCTGTCTCATCATTTCGAAGGATAAAACGTTTGTCGCTTGTTCAATCGTTAGGAGCGCTGAATCGGATAAAGAAACTTGGTGTTCAATAAGTAAATAACTGTATTTTCTTGTATGAGTAGCAATCGGAAAAAGCGTAACGGTTTTTTTGGTGTGTAAAAAGGAAAAGGTTGTATATTTTACCGTTCGTAAAAACAGCTGCTTAGCGCCCGCTACCGCTTCTTCCATCGGGAGTGAAAAGGGTTCGCGTTTGTTTGTATAAAAGAGTTCATGGCCATGGGTATCAAAAAGGGCAACGTGAGCATTGCATAACGTTTGAATAGATTGCATAATTTTCTCAATGCCTTTTCCTTGTAAGATGTACGAGGAAAATAGCTGATGTGTGACCATCGCTTGCTGAAGCTCGGCTGTTTTTTTATCTAAAATAAAGCTGAGAGATTCGTTAATAACTGCGCCTAACGTTTCGTCCGTTTGGAAATCAATGATCGGAAAGTGAAGTTCATCAGCTAGCTGACAAATAGAAGCAGGCACGTGTTCGAAAAAGCGCTTCGTTTTTATGGCCAATCCTGCACATTTCTTTTTAGCCATTCCTTCTACAAGTTTTGCTAAGCTTTCTTCATGTTCTTTGAAG
>NZ_JBFULJ010000804.1:0-1762 GCF_056400385.1 Priestia sp. P5_B4 | reverse complement strand
AGCTAGAAGTCCTCACAGCAATAGGAAACCGGATATGAATATCTTTTGGTCATGTATTATACATTGATACATACAAAATAAGCACCGTGTCTGTTTTTATAGACACGATGCTTATTAAGTTGAACATCAAATAAAGTGAATGGTATTAATTGTATGAACGCGAGCAGCTGCCAGTTTAGATAGCTTTTGTTAACTTTGAATATTTTTATTCATCTGTTTAATAGCAGCTTTTTCTAAACGAGAAACCTGTGCTTGAGAAATACCAATTTCTTCAGCAACTTCCATCTGTGTTTTACCTTGAAAGAAGCGCTTTCGTAAAATTAGTTTTTCTCGCTCGTTCAATCTTCTCATACCTTCTTGCAAAGCAATTTCTTCAATCCAAGTTGAATCACGGTTGCGTTCATCGCTTAGCTGATCCATGACATAGATTGGGTCTCCACCATCATTGTAAATAGGTTCAAATAGAGAAACCGGATCTTGGATAGCATCTAAAGCAAACACAATTTCTTCATGCGGCACTTCTAGGACTTTTGAAATTTCCTCAGCTGTAGGTTCCTTGGATGTTTCACTCATAAGCCTTTCACGAACTTGAAGAGCTTTATAAGCAATATCACGAAGGGAACGAGAAACACGGATTGKATTATTGTCACGTAAATAGCGGCGAATTTCCCCTATAATCATTGGGACAGCATATGTAGAAAACTTCACGTTTTGACTTAAATCAAAATTGTCAATGGATTTCATTAATCCAATACATCCAACCTGAAATAAGTCATCAACAAATTCTCCACGATTGTTAAAACGTTGAATCACGCTGAGTACGAGACGTAAATTTCCGCTTACTAGCTTTTCTCTTGCTGTTCCATCTCCAGCCTGCATTTGTTTAAACAACTTTCGCATTTCTTCATTTTTTAATACGGGAAGTTTCGAAGTATCTACTCCACAAATTTCTACTTTATTTCTTGTCAACTCTTTCCCTCCTAACAGGAGATGATGTTCTGAATTCAGTATCTCCTCCGAAGGAAAAAATATGCACTTTTACAATTCTGACAATTCCACGCTAAAAAAGCTGATTGTATAAGATGCTTCTCAGCCCTTATACAATCAGCTTTTTTACTTAAACCATTTTATTAAATTCTTTTCGCAGCCGTTTAATAATTCGTTTTTCAAGCCTTGAAATATAAGACTGAGAAATGCCTAGCATATCAGCTACATCTTTTTGCGTTTTTTCTTCTCCGCCGGCTAGCCCAAAGCGCAGCTCCATAATTTGCTTTTCACGATCATTTAATTGGTGCAGTGCTTTCAACAAAAGTTTTCGATCCACGTTCGCTTCTAGGTCTTTTGTGATGATATCTTCTTCGGTTCCCATCACGTCAGATAATAGCAGTTCGTTTCCATCCCAATCAATATTTAACGGCTCATCAAATGAAACTTCAGATCGAATTTTATTGTTGCGGCGCAAATACATTAAAATTTCATTTTCAATACAGCGAGAGGCGTACGTCGCTAGCTTAATTTTCTTTTCAGGATTAAATGTGTTTACTGCTTTAATTAAACCGATGGTGCCGATGCTAATTAAATCCTCAATATTGATTCCCGTATTTTCAAACTTGCGGGCAATATAAACAACCAGTCGCAAATTACGCTCAATCAACAGTGAACGTGCTGCTTCATCTCCTGATGGAAGTTTTTTCAGGAGTACTTCTTCTTCATCTTTTGTTAAAGGCGGTGGAAGAGCTTCACTTCCTCCTATATAGTACAC
>NZ_JBFULJ010000803.1:0-1762 GCF_056400385.1 Priestia sp. P5_B4 | reverse complement strand
TACTATCGCTATTCGAGCTGATATTGATGCGCTGCCAATTGAAGAAAAAACCAATCTGCCGTTTGCTTCTGAAGTGAACGGTGTTATGCACGCGTGCGGCCATGATTTTCATACGGCTTCTATAATCGGAGCAGCCATCCTTCTTAAAGAGCGTCAGCAGGAGCTTTGCGGTACGATTCGATTTATCTTTCAGCCAGCCGAAGAAACGGCTTCTGGGGCAAAAATGCTAGTTGAAAAAGGTGTGCTCGAAGGAGTGGAAGCGATATTTGGGATGCATAACAAACCGGATCTTCCTGTAGGAACCATTGGTATCAAACCGGGACCTTTAATGGCAAGCGTTGATCGTTTTGAAATTGACGTCAAAGGAGTAGGAGGTCACGCGGGTATTCCTGAAAAAACAATAGATCCGATTGCTGCTGCTGGTCAAATTGTTACTAGTTTACAAACCATTGTCAGCCGTAATCTCAGCCCCTTTCAAAATGTTGTTGTCAGCATAACTCAAATCCACGGAGGGAGCTCGTGGAACGTCATTCCTGACAAAGTAACGCTTGAAGGAACGGTGCGTACCTTTCAAGAAGAAGCGAGAGAAAAAATACCGGCTCTTATGAAACGAACTGCTGAAGGGATTGGCGCAGCTTTCGGGGCTTCAGTAGACGTTAAATGGTATCCATATCTTCCAGTAGTCAACAATGATGATAAGCTGGAAAAACTGGCTATTAAAGCGGCAGAGGATCTTAGTTATCAAGTCGTAGAAGCTGAACAATCGCCTGGAGGAGAAGATTTTGCCGTATATCAGCAGCATGTACCAGGATTTTTTGTATGGATGGGTACAGCTGGAGAATATGAATGGCACCATCCTTCTTTTTCATTAAATGAAGAGGCATTACTTGTAGCAGCTTCTTATTTTGCTAATCTAAGCTTTCATTTTTTGAATTCATTCMATTACCAAAAAAATTAAAATATTTTTATTTTTCTATTTACGCGGATGGAATTGTTTGATAAAATAAATTTTAAATTAAAAAGTTATCACGAGTGGACGAGAGATCTGGCTCTTTGACTCCACAGCAACCTACGAATGTAAGGTGCTCCTACCAGCAAAGCATGTGCTTTGGGTGATAAAACGGGTGAAAAACTCATTTTGCATCAAAGCAAAATGAGTTTTTTTTATTTTTCTAAAAGGAGAGGGTTTTATGAGTCATACAGCAGTTGCAGCACACACAGGAGAGAAAGCATTAAAGGAAGCAGTGAAATTATTAGGAAAGCATTATCAAGTAGCTTATCGTGAGTTAGAAACATTTTATGAAATTGTGGTCGAAAACCATGTTCGTACATATGCTGTAGGCATAGATATTAAAGATATACAAAAAGCAAATGAACTAGAAATTTATTCATCATGCTGTTCCAAGCTTGAGCGAGTAGGCTGTCTTTTATAGAAGAAGTCTGCTCGCGCCTCTATTTTTTAAGTGTTTTTAAATAGAAAGCATGGTTTTTGACAAGCAAAGAATCTGGTGGGTATAATCAATATTCACTAGGTTTTAAAATTAATCATAAATTGTCGAAATTTTTACACAAATTAAAGGTTACATTCGAAATGAATTGTGGTATGTTATAAAACAAGAATATTTTATGAAAGGAGCATTGAAATGGAAATGTCTCTTGAACACGGAAACGATGCAGGAAGCGAACAGCTTATTGATCGTATCCTAGACTTTTTAGAAGATGACCAAAAGTAAAAAAAGAGTGTGCGGTGCTATCCCTAGCC
>NZ_JBFULJ010000802.1:0-1766 GCF_056400385.1 Priestia sp. P5_B4 | reverse complement strand
ATGCTGGAAAACCCGCAGATAAGTGCACAGACAAAGCCAGCTGTAGATTCGTTCATTAACGGACATTATATGCTCATAAAAGCTACGCTAGATACAGACCAAAATTCAGATCAAGCAAAAGATTTTGTTCGAAAATGGAAAGACAAACGGTCACCTTTCACCGTTCATATTGGCGGCTATCCAAAATTCGAACAGGAAATATTCGATGAAATTTATGAGAAAGCTCCATATGGTTTGGCTCTTGTTTTATTTTCAACGTATGTCATTTTAATGATTGCTTTTCGTTCTGTCCTCATTCCTTTAAAGGCTATCATTATGAATATTTTAAGCTTAACAGCTACGTTTGGTTTACTTGTATGGCTGTTTCAAAATGGACATTTAGGTCTTACCCAATCTAATATTGCTTTAGTGCTGCCGGTCTTTGTTTTCGGCCTTGTATTTGGGCTTAGCATGGACTATGAAGTCTTTTTAATTTCGCGCATTCACGAAGTGTATCATCAAACCCGCGATAATAATGTGGCAACGGTAGAAGGCCTAGCTTCCACTAGTAAAATCATTACGAGCGCTGCTTTAATTATGATTGTAATTACAGGGGCCTTTGCTTTTACAGACGTAACGCCTGTTAAACAAATGGGTGTAGGAATTGCTTTAGCTATATTTATCGACGCAACGATTGTCAGAATGCTTCTTGTCCCTTCTCTTATGAAATTGCTTGGAGATGCCAACTGGTGGTTTTTCACTAAAAAACGCGATAAGTCCAGTTCCAACGAACAGTTAAAATCATAATAAAAAAACCCGCTCACTTGAGCGGGTTTTGCATTGAAGGCTTCTTTATCGACTTAATTTTGCAAAAGCGATAATGCCTTCTTCATCGTCTAATTCCAGTTCTAGTCCTGCTGCGTATGGGTCTACGTTCATTTCCGTATCCAGCCAAAAGCGCAGGGCTTCAATAATGTTCAAAGTAATATGAACCTGCTTACGATCATGCACGTATGACTCTGCTGAAAAACCGTAGTCATCATCATACATTAGCTCAATCTCTACTTCTTGAGGCTGAACTTGTTTCTTTTCTGCGATATACAAACACATCGCATTGATAATATCTTGTTCAGAAATTTTTATTGTCTCCAAGATTTCACTTCCTCATTTTTACGCTTGTTGCTACGTACGCTTTGGAATAACTTTACTACAAGAAGAATTAAAGCTACAATCACGAGCATGTTTACCATAAAGCCTAAAATTGGTCCTAATGGTCCTAAGCTTGATAGTAAGCTTCCGAATAATAAGCCCGCAATTCCTCCCATTAAAAGACCTTTCATTAAGCCGCCGCGCTTTGAGCTAGCCGCTGTACTTTTAGATGATGAGTTTTTAGACGTATTGTTTTGCTTAACTGAATTATTGTTATTGTTTTTAAATAAGCTTGATTGGTTATTGCTTCCGCTGTCAAAAGAGCGCTTTCCTGACTTATACCCTTTTGCGCTTGCTACGTTTGAACCGTCATGAATAAGTGATCCACCGACTGGTGAAAACACAACCGCTAATGCGATAAATGCGGCCAATAATTTTTTTACCATTGTTTTCCCTCCACTAAATGACTAACGTCACATATGTTTTTTCATATATGATTTCCATATATGTTCCTACGTTTCATCATACCAAAAGGTTTCACTTTTTTATATAAAAATGCATCAAGCTCCATCAAATGTTCACAGGATTAAACATTTGCACGTATTTCGTGCTTATATAACATCAGTTAAGTATAAATC
>NZ_JBFULJ010000801.1:0-1769 GCF_056400385.1 Priestia sp. P5_B4 | reverse complement strand
GTCGTAATATCCGTATCTTCACTTTGACTTTCTGGTTTCTGATTGTTTACTGAGGCTGTAACCTCTTCAATCTCTTTGATAACAGGAGAAGTTGTCACTTTAAGTTGAGCTTCTTGTTTCTTGTTGGTTGAAAGTTTCACTTTTTCCTCTTTTGGAGTATCAGAAGCAATTGCAGCAGCAACTTCTTGGTAACTTTGATCTACGTGATTATCCATATTTTGATAGATTTCAGAGTCAGCAAGTTCAGGAACCACAGGAAGCTCTGACTGCTCAATTTGTGCTTCTTCCTTTCGGACAGTATCCTTCATCTCTTTAATCTCTTGAATTTTACGCTTACCAATGATCACTTCTTCCACAACTACAGGTTTCTTGGTTACTTCAATTCGCTCCTCCATAATAGGAATACGAATAATCTCGTTCTCTGCCAATGGGCTACCATCATACTGACCGTCTATGACCGGGCGACGTTCTACGTAGACTTCCTCACGCATAACCGGAACCTGGATAGTTCGTAGTTCTTCTACAATTTCCTTACGAAGTTGTACCTCCCCAGTTTGAACATGTTCTTTCCTTACATTCAGTTGCTCTTCACGAAGTTGCACTGACCTATGCCCCTCTGTCTCGTACGGCGACTCCCTAACCGTAGTATATGAAGAAATCGTTTGAGCTTCATCCACATCAATTAGGACAAGAATTTTCCCTTCCTTTATATCCATTTCACACTGTTTTGCAGTAAAACTTTGGATGCCCATTTTGACAAGTTTTGAAGTTAGACTGCCAGCTTGTGTAGCAGTAGCCATTCCACCTGTCATCATGGTAAGAAAGCTATCCATCATTACACCTGCCAACGAACTTACAGCTGGCGTTCCAGCTTCTATCATTACATTTGTTTCGGCCCCTAACTGTAGAGTATTACTTCTATCCTTTGCTACTACCAATATATCTGTTTCACGATATCCTTGACGTTTTAACCCCTTAATTGCATGTATCGCTTCTTGTTCCGAATAAAAAGTTCCTGCAACTCGTTTTCTCGTTCCCATTTTCCCATCCCCTTAAATTTTAATTAAACGAAAACTTATTTTCACATTTAATTCCATCCTCATTGTGTATATCATGTACCCAGAGGATTTCCTTTTAAAACGCGATACGTATGACTATGTAAATGACACCTAAATTATAAAATACGGAAAGGTGAGTATAGGCACTAGCAATAATCGGGAAAAGGTATGATATTCCATTGAATAAAGAACAAACGTTCTTTATTTAAGGAGTACTTTCAATGGATTATGGGCAGCTACCGAACAGAGTCATTATTTGCATCGACATGAGGAGCTTTTTCGCTTCGGTTTCCTCTGTCATACGGGGGTTAGATCCTTTGAAAACAAGGCTCGCTGTGGTAGGAGATATCAAACGCTCGGGATCTGTTGTGTTAGCTGCCACACCCTTATTAAAGAAAGAAGGTATCAAAACCGGAAGTCGTCTTTTCGACATTCCTAAAAGGAAAGATATCCATGTGGTGAATCCATCCATGGAGAGATATATCAAGGCTTCGAACTATATTTCTAGTTTGGTGTTACAGTATGTGGCTTCTGAGGACTTTCATGCCTATAGTATTGATGAGTTGTTTATTGATGCGACAGCCTCTTTGCATTTATTTGCTGAAACACCAGAGGAGCTAGCTCATCGAATACGTAATGAGATCTATCGCAAAACAAGACTGACAGCTACCGCAGGAATCGGTCCTAATCTCTTACTGGCTAAAGTTAGCT
>NZ_JBFULJ010000800.1:0-1769 GCF_056400385.1 Priestia sp. P5_B4 | reverse complement strand
GAATATCAATACATATTGGCAATTAGATAATGTTTTTGAAAGGAACAAAGAATCCCCTTATACATTTTACAAGCCAAGCAAAGCGGTGACGGATAAATTAAAAGCGGGAGAACTGGTGAAGTTAATTTTCTTTAGTGATTCAGATACAGCTGGTTACAAAGGAGAAAGAATGTGGGTGGAAATTACGGATAGAAACAAAGAGAACTTTGTTGGAAATCTTGATAATGAACCTTATCATTTAAAGGGCTTAAAACTTGGTCAAATCCTGCATTTTGGCACTGAACATATTTGTGATACTGAATATGAAGACGATGAAGTTGCAAAGATGGACTATTACTTTAATACCCTCGTAACAGTTAGCAATGATATTTTAGAAAGAAACGAGTTTAATTTTCTGTTAAAGGATAAACCAAATGAACCGAATGATTCAGGATGGGTTATCTTTAGCGGATACGAAGAAGATGAATTTACTAGTCATCCAGATAATTTTCAAGTTGTAGCTCTAGGAGTTGTTTTAAATGTTGATGACTCAATTTTAGCTTTTATAAATGAATCACCGCTATGTGCTTACGAAAGAAATGAGTTTGGGAAATTTGATAGAATTCATGACTACGATTGGGAAACATACCTTAGTGAGTGAAAGCTTGCAACTAGTAATTTGGAAAGTTTGTATGACAAGCGGATGGAGGGGAAGAAGTTGTTCTTTTTCCCTTTTTTTTGCGCTTCTACATCAAATATAGCTACTTGAAACTCGGGATACAAAATTGTAAAGTTCTAGGATAAACCACGAAGAATTACTGGATTACATATAAAATGATACGTACTGGCGTATTCAGACGATTGTGATTAAGTGAGCGGTCATTTTAACCATTTCTAAGATATAATCTATAGCTTGTACATATTTCAACTCATTTGACTGTAAAAGTATCATTCAGTCGATTTTTAAGAGTTCTGTTTACAGCTCCAAATTAAAATCATGAGAGTAAAACCAGCTGACTTGAAAACAAATCTACACACTTTAAAGAAAAAGGTGATAGACATTCCAAGGTTCTAAGAGCAAGGGAGACCTTAACGATTTTATTTCTTTTTCTAGTTTACATAATATATATTCTAGGAACCAATAGGTAAAACGCAAATTTTGTCTCATAACTAAAGTATACTTATGATAGTGAGACGTAATTTAAAAATGAGATAGAGTTTGTATTTATATGGTTTAACTGACTAAACTAATTATCAGCAATATTTGTTCAATTAGAACAAATGCGGATATGATTTTATAGAATGCATATTGATTTCACCAGATTGTTTTTGGGTTTGATCAGTTCGATTTATATTTATAGATTTTGAAAACAAATGAGTTTACTTGTAGGATTTAGATTTTATACTCATTTATTTTTTCTCATCGTATTCTCAATGAACTCTTTGCAAATTGATAAATTCTGTTTACGTTTAATCTTTTAAGGATTTATTTGCTATAGAGMGTATATTTTTCATTTAGTACATATGTTTGCATTAAATGGATTTTTATTCATTTATAAAAGTGGAAACCTCGTATTTTCTGTAATAAAATACATTAATTAGTATTTTTATTCTGTATGATTTCTTGTTAAAATCACTGAAAACCCCTTTCTTATCAGCTTTTTAATGATTTTAGTTGTAGTTTCCTTTTTCATCGGGTATAATATTAAACAAATAGATGACGGTATAAATTGGATGTCATTATCCAGTTTTAAAGGAGCGATACTCATGAACATTACAATTTATTATGG
>NZ_JBFULJ010000799.1:0-1770 GCF_056400385.1 Priestia sp. P5_B4 | reverse complement strand
CCATTATAAATGAAGGTGACTGTATTTTTTTAGATGCAGGAACTACAACGTATGAAATGATTCCTTTTTTAAAGCAAAAAGATGTAGTTGTCGTGACAAATGGTTTAATGCATTTAAACCCGATGCTAGAACAAGGTATCACCCTCTATTTAATTGGGGGATCTGTTAAACATAAAACGGGCGCTTTAATTGGCAATGGAGCTCTTTTAAGTCTTGAGCAATATCGTTTTGATAAGTGCTTTATGGGAGCGAATGGGATTCATCATCAATATGGATATACAACTCCTGATCCAGAAGAAGCATTGATCAAGCAAACGGCAATGAAGCTGTCTAGAGAATCTTATATTTTATCAGATTCCACTAAGTTTTTTGAAACAAGCTTTGCGAAAATAGCCGATTTACATGAAGCAAAAATTATAACAAATGACGTACCTAGCGATGTACTTATACAGTATGCAAACAAAACAGACATAAAGGTTGTGAAATCATGATTTATACATGTACGTTGAACCCATCCGTTGATTACGTAGTACATGTTTCATCATTCGAAGAAGGCGGGCTTAACCGCACAACGAATGAAGCCAAGTTTCCAGGAGGAAAAGGCATTAACGTCTCTCGCGTTTTAAAGCGATTAGGTGTTGATAATAAAGCTCTCGGTTTTGTAGCTGGCTTTACAGGAACCTATATCGAAGACTACTTAAAAGCGGAGAATATCGAAACAGCTTTTACAAGAGTTGAGGGAGATACCCGTATTAACGTAAAGTTAAAAACAGAAAAAGAAACAGAAATTAACGGTCAAGGACCTGCTATTACAGACGAAGCGCTTCAGTCTTTATTGACTCAAGTAAAGCAAATGACTGAAGGCGATATCTTCGTATTAGCGGGGAGTATACCGAAAACGCTTCCAAGTTCTGTGTATGAAACGTTAACTGAACTAGCAGCAGCGAACGGAGTAAAAGTTGTAGTAGATGCAAGTGGAAAAACTTTGCTAGACGTCGTGTCCCACAAGCCGTTTTTTATCAAACCGAATCATCATGAACTTGCAGAATTGTTTGATGTAGAGATAAACAGTGCAGAAGATGCGCTAGTATATGGTAAGAAGCTCGTGGAACAAGGAGCGCAAAACGTCGTTGTGTCTATGGCAGGTGATGGAGCACTGCTTATTAACGAAAGCGGTGTCTACAGTGCCACAGTCCCTAAAGGAACGGTAAAAAATTCTGTTGGAGCTGGCGATTCACTTGTAGCTGGATTTATTGCTTCTTATGTAAAACAAGGGGATTTATTAGAAGCTTTTCAAACAGGAGTAGCTTCAGGAAGTGCCACAGCATTCTCACTTGAATTATGTACAGCAGAAGATGTAAAGACGCTTCGTGAACAAGTGTCAACCACAAAGGTAGAGTAGGGGGAAACGAGAATGAGAATTACTGAATTATTAAAAAAAGATACAATCATTCTTGATTTAAAAAGCACGTCAAAAGCTGATGTTATTGATGAATTAGTTGGAAAATTAGACGAAGCTGGTCGCTTAAGCGACCGAGCTGGCTATAAAGAAGCAATTTTAAATCGTGAATCTCAAAGTACAACGGGAATTGGAGAAGGCATTGCCATTCCGCATGCGAAAACAAGCTCGGTAAAAACACCGGCCATTGCATTTGGACGCTCAACAGAAGGTATCGATTATGAATCATTAGACGGACAGCCTGCACACTTATTCTTCATGATTGCAGCGAGTGAAGGAGCGAATAATGCTCACTTAGAAACATTATCTCG
>NZ_JBFULJ010000798.1:0-1776 GCF_056400385.1 Priestia sp. P5_B4 | reverse complement strand
TTTATTACGTGTTGGATAGGAGATTACATGGGAAAAAGATATGTAGAACTTGATGCGTTAAGAGGATTAGCAGCYCTTTTTGTTGTTATAAATCATTATCTCATGATTTATCCAAGCTTCAGTGAATATAGGTATGACGGTGATTCTTCTTTTTTACTGTCCATGGTAAAAGAGAGTCCGCTGCGGCTATTGTTCAGCAGTGGAAATGAATCAGTGGTTTTGTTTTTTGTCTTAAGCGGGTTTGTTTTAGCACTGCCGTTTTATGGCCGTTCTTCTTTTCGATATGAGAACTATCTTGTAAGAAGAATTTGCCGAATTTATCTTCCTTACTTGTTTGCGGTGTGTGTAGCTATTCTATGTAAAATCTTATTTAGTCAAGGCGGGATCTCACAGATAAGCCACTGGTTTAATAACTCATGGATCACAAACGAGTCGCCAAGTTTACTTCTTCAGCACTTCTTTTTAATTGGCACATTTAACACAGACGCTTACAACAATGTTATTTGGTCGCTTGTTCATGAAATGAGAATTTCAATTATTTTTCCTCTTTTAATGATTCTTTTGCTGCGAATGGATGCAAAGAAAATCGTAATGCTATTGTTTTTCGTGTTTGTTTCATCATCAGCGCTATTACTGCTTAATCAATCAAACTTAGAGCCTACGAACTTCTTGCTTTCTTATCATTATTTGCTTTTATTCGCCGCGGGTGCAGTTACGGCAAAATATCGAGATTTTTTTATTCAACTTTATCTGAAAATTGGCACATTTAAAAAGGGTCTTATCGTTCTGATTGCATTTACCTGTTATTTATCTGAAGGCATTATGGGAAATTACGCGATTACCAATAACTTTTTATGCCGCAATCTGGCAGTGATGGTAGGGAGCTGTATGTTCATTATTATCGCTTTAGCATCGCCGGCAGCTTCAAAGGTTTTACGCACAGGAGTGCTGTCGTTTCTAGGTAAAGTTTCGTACAGCTTATATTTAACTCATCTCATTGTGCTGTTTTCGTTGATGTATTTGCTACACGGGCTTTTGCCGTACTGGAGCATTTTAAGCATTTGTTTCCTTTTATCACTGGTGATGGCTTCCGTCACGTATCATTTTGTTGAAAAGCCTTCCAGCAGATTAGGAAAATTCCTCACAAGAAACAAAGTTGTTTTCGGCGGAGCAGTGAGTCGTAAGTAACAGAGAGATAAAAGCGTATGGAGGTGAGTTTACGATGCAGGATAAAATTCAGCTAAAGGATTTTTTTCGAATTTTAAAAAGAAGATGGCTTACGATGCTTTTAGTCATAGTCATTACGAGTATGAGCATCACAACTATCTGTTTCTATCTACTAAAGCCTACGTATCAAGCATCTACTCAAGTACTTGTGAATCAAGCAACATCTAAGAATGTAGATGAGATTTCTAATATTACGCAGCTCAATACCCAATTAATTTCTTCGTATATCGATTTTATTAAAAGTCCGATGATCATAAACGGTGTAAAAGACGAATTAAAGTTAACTATTTCTAATAAAAAGCTGAGTGAACAAATTACGATTGATCATAACGAAAACTCTCAATTTGTCACCATTACCGTAAGAAACGAGAATTCGAAAACAGTAAGTGAAATCGCAAATAAAGTAGCTCTTCTTTCAAAAGATCAAGCGATGAAGTTAATGAAAGGAAGCAACATTCAAGTATTAACCGAACCGTCGCAGAGCCTTAAAGTATTTCCAAAGCCGCTGCCGGTTGCAGCTATTACTATCTYGGTCAGTCTGTTGGTAGG
>NZ_JBFULJ010000797.1:0-1776 GCF_056400385.1 Priestia sp. P5_B4 | reverse complement strand
TCTATACACTCTTATTTTCTGACCTATTTCAATAACTTGTCCCTATTTCAATAACTTGTCCTATTCACCTACCACAAAGGCATGAACGCTTTTTTGCTGAGTCTTACGAACTTTATCTTGGCCCTTTTTTTGAACACGAAACTTTGCATTTTTCAACAGTATCCCTTCTCCATATCCAATAACCCTTTGGGTAGTAGCATCTTGAATAGAAAACATATTCTTATGCAAGTTTCTATACACTCTTATTTTCTGACCTATTTCAATAACTTGTCCTTCTCTAAGATGTAGCATATATTCACCTACCACTACTAAGTTCTTTATAAAGTAGCTTGTCCATATATAGAGAAAATATATATATCTATAAAAAAAAACATAACTTACACAAAAGCTTGCTTTTGTGCAAGTTATGTTTAAGAAAATGAACACACGCAAGGTACTGTTTCATCTGAAGTTTTTAAGAATTTGTCTATTCCTTCGCAATCCATCTGTTGTCTATATTGTTTTAATGTATAAGGTCCACCATTCTTTTTCAGAATGGAAACATCTTTGTCGAAATGTTTACGAAAATTCTCTTCCATTTCTTCTTGCTCCGCGTAACGTTCGGGCCAAATTTTATACAATTGTGCATAATGTTGAAAGCCTCCTCGAACACATCTTCCTCCACAGTTAGCGTGAGAAAAGCCTAGCTCATACATACGAGGTAATTTAATACCCCATTCATTCTCAATAATTGATTTAGCATCAATATCTTCACGGAAAGTATCAACCATTGGAAAACGTGTTTCGATAGGCTCTAAAGGATAATGCTTATAAAACTCTGTTAAATTATCAGAACGATGAGTTTCATGAGGACCAATTCCAAAATACAAAATTGGCTCTAGATTATGTTTATCGCGAAGCTCTTCTAAGAAAACTATCGTTTGGTATACCTTCAACTCCTCCGAACACTTGGCCAAACGAGAATTCCCTAAAAAGCGGTAATCGTAGAAGACTTCTTCTGGCGTTCTTCCATCAATTCTTTCAGTAATTTCAAGACCTATATAGTCAGACACTTCATCCATAAAACGGTAATTATCTTCATCTTCCCATAACGTATTAGTAAAGAATAAAATGCAATTTTCTTTTCCATAAGTTTGTACCATTTGGTAAGCTACATATGCACTAGCAGCTCCACCACTGAACATTGCAACATGGACAGGTTTTCTTTCCATAACTAGCACCACCTAATTTTCTACTCTATAATTTCTTCTAATAATTTATAAACTAAATATTCCACTTCTTCTCTTGGTACATTTCTCCCTGCATTTCTAATCATACGATTTATATTATTGTATATAGTTTGAGACTTAGTAGACAATTCCACATTTGTAATAGATTTCACTTTATTATTGTACTTAATTTCTATTGACTTTTCATCAATTCCGCTTGAGCTGCTTACAGATTTATATTCGTTTGCTAATTGTTGATTAAATACCTCACTAGTTCGGTCGGACCAATTCTCAATTTCTACACCTGAAAAAGTTGATATGAATTCTTCAAAAGGTTTTTTAGCTCCATTAGTCTTAATCAAACTTTTTACTAAGGAATTTCTTTTTTGAATAGCTGGTCCTTGTTGCATTGCCCAGTTTCTTGCATCATCAAAGCTTTCGACTTTAATTACTTTATTTACTTCTTTCTCTATTAAATTTAGATACATTGGGAAGTGAATTTCTAAAGACTTTTTATTTCTTGTAATAAACTCCATATCCTCTTTATATCTCCATATCCTCTTTATAT
>NZ_JBFULJ010000796.1:0-1778 GCF_056400385.1 Priestia sp. P5_B4 | reverse complement strand
ATATGATAGAGTTTGAACAAGTTATGCACCTAATAAAAAAGAGTTAATATAAAAAATTTATTTAAAAGATAAAAACCTCGAAAATAGTGATTATATCCCCTTCTCAAAACGTAATGATTACGATTTTTTATATATATTATGTGAAAATTATAAGATATATAACTGAGAAAAATTAATACATTTAGTTTTTTCATTTCTTATCTTAGCATCATTGAATTTAGCACTAGAATATAGTGAGAGTGGATATATGAATTATTTATATGGTGGAATCTTCCTGTTTGTTGGCCTATTTCTAATCAATGTTTTGTTTTCGTATCAAAATAAGCATATTGATTTAGCTTTTGAAACTACATTAAAATACCAAATTTATGCTTTCCCGTTATTTTTAATCGCTAATATGTTAATTGGATATGGAATCAAATTTGGGTTTAAAGCTGTTCATAACTTAACATTTGTTTTACTGACATCGAAAGGGATGGAAGTAATAATTGCCGTATTAATGAGTTACCTTTTCTTTAAAGAAGCTCCTACGTGGAAAACCTTACTTGGAATTTTTATTATGGCTATAGGGGTAGTTATTTCTAAAATGAAGTAGAGAGGGTGACAATTCGGTATAAACTAATTAAAAAGAAAGAGGTATTATAAAAAATCAATAAAATATTCTTTACCTATCAAATAAAGAGACTTTAAACATCTAAAGTAAAGAAAAAGAATGAAAGAATAACACCTTTCATTCTTTTTTATATAGATTAATTCTTTTTATAAAAAATATATCTATCATTATCCTAAAACAGAGATAATTTTATTGCTTACTTGCGCGTAATAAAATTTACATTATTTTAATACTTATATTGTTATAAAATATATAAGTTGGTAAAATAAAGAAAAATGATTGGTGGTATCTAAATATTGATGAGCATTAAAGAGAAGATACTGATGAAGCATGTAGAAAGAAAACTACATAAGTTACAAATTGATCTTGTGCATTTTATTCCAGGAAGAATTAGACTTCGTTCATCTGTTTGGAAAGGGGATAAAAAGCTAGTTGAATTAATCATTTTAAATTTGAAGTCTCAACCTCTTGTCTATGATGCAGTATTTACACCAGATACCGGGAGTTTAATTATTACATATAAGGGTTCTCATATGACAAATAACAAAGAACTTGAAGAATGGTTTCAACTTATTGAACAAATATACCAAGAAGAATATAGAGCCTAAGGAAAGGGAGGAATGGGCATGCTTCCTACTGTAATTGGTTTAGGGGCCTCTTTTATTGCTCCAAAAATTATGTCTCAATTCCGTGATCAAAAAATAAAAGTATTGCATGCGATGCCGGGGCGACTGCGTATACAATGTGACAGTTGGAAGCACCGTATCATTGCACATGCTCTAACGGAAGAAGTAAAAAAACATCCTCTTATTTTAACGTCGGAAGCTTCAGAACTAACCGGAAGTTTGCTGCTTCAATTTGTTGTACCTCATATTAACCAGGAAGAGCTAGATGAGCTGATGAGTTATATCGTACAAATAGCAGCTAATGCCACTTTAAACAAAGATGCTACATTGATGAATGGCATGACTAACACACTTGGATTTATAGATAAAGGAATTAAAAAGCAAACTAATGGCTTTGCTGACTTTGATAGTTTATTTGTTCTCTTTTTATTAGGAAAAGGGATTCAGACGTTTGGAAGTGCGCCTGCTTTTTCTGCAAGCTTACTTTATTGGTCATACAACATCATTAAAGAGAAGGGGGAAAAGAACAGGTGATGATG
>NZ_JBFULJ010000795.1:0-1778 GCF_056400385.1 Priestia sp. P5_B4 | reverse complement strand
GAATAGAGGATGGGGTAAGTAAATCCTTTATACATAGAATTTTAAGGGGGTAAAAGCAATGACTAAAAAAGACGTTTTCAACGCTCGTTCGTCATTCGATCTTAATGGCAGCACATATAATTATTACCGCTTACAAGCTTTAGAGGAAGCAGGTTTAGGTAATGTATCTAAGCTGCCGTATTCAATTAAAGTATTATTAGAATCTGTTCTTCGTCAGGTAGATGGCCGTGTTATTACAAAAGAACACGTCGAAAACCTTGCAAAATGGGGAACAAAAGATATTAAAGATATCGATGTTCCTTTCAAACCATCTCGTGTTATTCTTCAAGATTTCACTGGAGTTCCAGCGGTTGTAGACTTAGCGTCACTTCGTAAAGCAATGGCTGATTTAGGAGGAGATCCTGACAAAATCAATCCAGAAATTCCAGTAGACCTCGTTGTCGACCACTCCGTACAAGTTGATAAAGCAGGTACAGCTGACTCATTACGAATTAATATGGACCTCGAGTTTCAACGTAATACAGAGCGCTATAATTTCTTAAGCTGGGCTCAAAAATCATTTAATAACTATCGTGCAGTGCCACCAGCTACAGGTATCGTGCACCAAGTAAATTTAGAATATTTAGCAAACGTTGTTCATGCTGTTGAAGAAGATGGTGAATTTGTAGCTTTCCCTGATTCTCTAGTAGGTACTGACTCTCATACAACGATGATTAATGGTATCGGTGTTTTAGGATGGGGTGTTGGCGGTATTGAAGCGGAAGCAGGTATGCTTGGTCAACCTTCTTATTTCCCAGTTCCTGAAGTAATCGGTGTTAAACTTGTTGGTGAATTACCAAACGGCACTACAGCTACAGACTTAGCGTTAAAAGTTACGCAAGTGCTTCGTCAAAAAGGAGTAGTCGGAAAATTCGTGGAATTCTTCGGTCCTGGCGTAGCAGAACTTCCATTAGCTGACCGTGCAACAATCGCTAATATGGCTCCTGAATACGGTGCAACATGTGGATTCTTCCCAGTTGACGCAGAAGCATTAGCATATATGCGTTTAACAGGAAGAGATGAAAAAGACATTCAGGTTGTCGAACAATATACAAAAGCAAATGGTTTATTCTTCACACCAGAAAATGAAGATCCAATTTTCACTGACGTTGTTGAGATTAACCTTGCTGAGATTGAAGCAAATCTTTCTGGTCCAAAGCGTCCGCAAGATTTAATTCCACTTTCTCAAATGCAAACAGAATTCAAGAAGGCTTTAACAGCTCCTGTTAGCAACCAAAGCTTCGGACTTGATGCTAAAGACGTGGATAAAGAAATTACGTTTAAGCTTGGAGACGGTTCAGAAACAACAATGAAAACAGGTGCCATTGCCATTGCGGCTATCACAAGCTGTACGAACACATCAAATCCTTACGTATTAGTAGCAKCTGGTTTAGTTGCGAAAAAAGCGGTAGAAAAAGGATTGGATGTTCCAGCTTACGTGAAGACTTCTTTAGCACCAGGTTCAAAAGTAGTAACGGCTTACCTGCAAAATTCAGGGCTGCTTCCATACTTAGATAAAATCGGCTTTAACATCGTAGGTTATGGCTGTACGACTTGTATCGGTAACTCTGGTCCATTAGAAGCTGAAATTGAAGAAGCGATTGCAGATAGCGACTTGCTTGTAACGTCTGTTCTTTCAGGAAACCGTAACTTTGAAGGACGTATTCATCCATTAGTAAAAGGTAACTACCTTGCTTCTCCGCCGCTTGTTGTAGCATATGCACTTGCTGGAACAGTAG
>NZ_JBFULJ010000794.1:0-1780 GCF_056400385.1 Priestia sp. P5_B4 | reverse complement strand
GGGTTTCATATAGTGAGAGAGAACATGATAAAATTCCGTCCATGTTGCTTGCTTAGACCAAACAGATTTGGCTTGAATATATGTTTTACGAAGCATATCGTATGCCAAATCATGAATGTATCCGTTCACTTCATCGACCATGTGTACATAGTCTGTCTTGTAGCTCATCTTTGAAGGGAAAATTTCAAGAGTAAAGGAGAGCTCTTTTTCTCTTTCGCTGTAAACATGAAACGTAGAATACCCTACTTCATTTTGAAAGCTTATATTTCCCGTCAAAATGTAGGGAAATCCTACGCTTTGAAAGCTTTGTTCAACTGCTTTTGAATCGTGGTTAACAAACAGTCTTGTTTGATTTTTAGAAACAACTGTAATTTGATAGGTTTCATTTTCAAAAAATAAAGGCTCAAGCGGCGGTTTTGAAGTCATCATGCCTTTTGTTTGATTTAATACTTTTACATGTGTAATTCCTTTTCCTGTACAAGAAAAAAACATCACTTCTTCTGCAGATTTTATTTTTTTCTTATTTTTCCCTTTTATAACCACCGTACACGTGTCAGTTTCAATTTCAACGTACGGTATTAATCCAAAATGACGTGTATCCGTATACTTCAAAACGTCTCATCATCTCCATTATTTTGCGTGCGCTTTTAGGAAATCTCATTCCATCTGCATTTACGACAGCTGTCTCAAATTCATCATCTAACAGCGTATTTGTACAGTAATAATAAAGGTTTTTTAATAAATCAAATGTGTACCCATCGCTTCCTGAAATACGAGGCAAAACTTTTTGCAAAACCTGAAAATCAAACGCCTGATCAAATGTAAACATTCCGCTTTTCACCGCGTAAATTAAATAAAAGCATATTTCGTCGCGTACGCGGTAACCTATTTGTAAATCGACTTCTATAAGCATCTCATTGATGGTTAGCAGTTCATTTGTTACTTCGTGAATGAGCTCAGCATGTTCAACATACGCATCTTTTAAGTGAACATATTGACTTTGAATTTGTACATTTTGAATGCCGTGCTGAGACGGATCTTTATCATCTAAAAAATCAAAAGAATCTAGTTGAATCTTATTTAACTCAATGGTGTTGGTACGATCTAACAACTTTTGACTAAACCCATGAGTTGTTTCATCCATATTAATTGTACCGATAATGAGAAGATTAGATGGCAAATAAATATCTCGGAACATCTTATGTCCCGGGAATAACGGAGCCGTTTTGATTTTCCCTTTTGACCAGCTCCTGCTTTCCATCACGCTTAAAATATCGCTAAAATAATGTTCAACTCGAGCTAAGTTCATTTCATCCAATATGGCAACATATGTGTAAGCTGGATGCTGAATGGCTTGCTGCATAATGGACAGAAACGATCCTCTTCGAAAATCTCCTCTTAAATCAATATATCCTAATAAATCTGAACTATCGTGCCAATCGGGTCGAACCGGAATGAGCACTTGTCTTMCATTTTCAATCGTGGCACCGATACTATCTGCTAAGAGCTGAGCAAGCTTTGTTTTTCCTGTCCCGCTCATTCCGGATAAAACAATAAACGGTTTAGTCTTTAAAGCAAAGTAGGCGTTGGCTATATCATGTCGTTCATATGTAAATCCAGATTTCCTAATATACTCATGAATATGGACGATGGCGTCTTTGTCTCCAATCATCTCTTTGCTCATTCCGTATGTTTTTATATACTGTTCATGCATACTTAGCAGTAAATGCAAGTCCTCTTGCAGCTGATCATTGCTAGGTAAGTCTGCTATATTGTAAGG
>NZ_JBFULJ010000793.1:0-1781 GCF_056400385.1 Priestia sp. P5_B4 | reverse complement strand
CTTCTGTGTAGAACTTTACAGCAAATCCCCTTGGGTCTCGCATTGTTTCTGGAGAGTCCTTTCCATGAGTTACGGTAGAAAATCTGACAAAAACGGGCGTCTGTTTGCCTGCTCCTGAAAAAACTTTTGCGCGGGTGTATTTTTCAACGGGCTCATCCCCAAGTTTTCCGTACGTTTCAAAATATCCGTGAGCTCCGGTTCCTCGGGCATGAACAACACGTTCTGGTATACGTTCACGATCAAAATGCGAAAGTTTTTCAATCAGCTGGTAATTTTCAAGAGTAGCAGGTCCTCTGTTGCCTACCGTTCGAGAATTTTGGTTATCACGAATGGGGTGACCTTGACGCGTTGTAAGCGTCTGCTCGTTTTCTCCGGCTGCATAGCGTTTGTCTTCCGAGTCACCTGATCCGCTAACATTTGTACCATGAATGCCTTTATGGCTCATAAAATAATCCTCCTTGTTTCCAACATAACAAGACTATTTTTTTCAGCCCTCGCTTTTTTATTCATTAATATGGAAATAATATAAATTTTTAGAAGAAAAGCTGTTTTACTAAAGAGGGGAACAAATCCGCTAAACGAATAAATTTTAAAAAAGTTTCACATTTCAAAAAAAAAATAAATTGTTTTTTTTGAAATATAAAGATAATGTTACGGGTGATTTTTTACCTATTATTAGTGTAGGAAAAGGAATAATATTGGAATATATTAGCTTTTTTGTCGAACTTATTAAGTGTTAAACGACAATAAACTACGACAATATACACCATACATCTGCGCTACTGTCGTTTCCTGTAACATAAATGTAATATTAGTGATGTTATTTTGTAATAATGTGTTGTTACAATGTAAACGTCTTATAGATTAGTAGATTATGGCATTGGAGGAACCTTTTTTTATGAAAAAGTTGATATATTCGTTAGCGTTATGTGGATCTTTAACAGTAGTACCTACAATTAGTGAAGCTGCTTTAGGAGATGCTACGCTGCACCCAGGAACAAGTAATTCAGATGTGAAAGAATTACAGCAAAAATTAAAAAACAAAGGTTATTTTACATACGGTACAACAACAAACTATTACGGTTCAATCACGACTAGCGCAGTAAAGTCGTTTCAGCGTGCAAATGGCTTGTCTGCAGATGGTATTGCAGGTCCATCTACATTTAATAAACTGCTAGGAAGCGGAAGCTCATCAAGTTCATCAATTAGCTCAAGTTCATTGCTGCGCGTTGGTTCAACTGGACCAAACGTACAATCTTTACAGCAGCAGCTAAAGAATAAAGGCTATTTTAAAGGAACTACGACTCAATACTTCGGTTCAATTACAAAAAATGCAGTAATGGCATTTCAACGTGCAAACGGACTGTCTGTGGACGGAATTGCGGGTCCAGCTACGTTGAGTAAATTAAAAAATGGCGGTTCTAGCGCTTCAACTGGTGGTTCTAGCTCTAGCAGCTCAACTATTTTACGTCAAGGTATGAAAGGTTCAGCAGTAAGCAGCCTTCAGCAAAAACTAAAAAATAAAGGTTACTTCTCAGCTGGTGTAACAGGCTACTTTGGCTCAATTACAACAAGTGCAGTAAAATCATTTCAACGTGCAAATGGTTTATTAGTAGACGGAGAAGCGGGTCCAGATACGCTGAATAAATTAAATTCAAGCAGCTCTAGCAGCTCAAAACCTTCAACATCAACAGGAAGCAGCACAAGCTCAAGCTCAGCTTCAAAAGTTATTTCATATGGTAAACGTTTTATGGGAACACCTTATGTTTGGGGTGGAGCTG
>NZ_JBFULJ010000792.1:0-1781 GCF_056400385.1 Priestia sp. P5_B4 | reverse complement strand
TTCTCATTCTCTTAATTTTACATGAGGATTTTAGAATTTACTAGATAAAGAAGCGGATATTTTCCATTCATTCACATAAAAAAAACGCCTGTAAAGGCGCTTTTTTATGTGAATAGGAATTACTTTGAATGATGCATTTTATGACAGTGTCGCTTTGGCACAAAACCATTTTGCTCCATATGCTGATAGCGATTTTCCATATGTGAAGAAATGTTTTGACTCTCCGTTTTGCTTAGCACGCCGTACTCCACATATTTTGAAAGTATTTCTTTCTTTTTTGCTAGCATTTCTTTGTACAGCACGGACAGTTCCTGCTTTTGCTCAGACGTCAACTGCACGTCTTTTGTTTCTGGCTGAGGATTGTTTTCCGCTAATACAGGCGTCGCGCTCATAAATAAAAAAGCTGCTGCTGCACTTATCATAATCTTTCGCAAACAATCTACTTCCTTTCATCATATAGTAGTTATAGTTTGCGAACTTCTATTTGTTTTCATTCATTCTGTTTGCTTAAGACTCGATAGCTCCTCCTACATCATAGTCGCTAAGATCAATTTCCATTTCCATTTCAAGTGCTAATTTAGCAAGCTCTGAACCAAGATAAGGACCCGACGTTAAGCCTGAAGCTCCGAGACCATTCGCTACTAGTATTCCTTCGTAAGCCGGAAGAGCTCCAATGACTGGCAAGAATCCTGGAGTAAATGGTCGAAACCCTACCCTTGTTTCTAAAACTGTGCTTTCTGTTAAGCCGGGAGCAATTGAYAAGGCCTTTGAAAAAATCTCATGCATCCCCCCAGCAGTTACTCTCAAATCATAGCCCGTGTCGTTTTCATGTGTTGCTCCAATGACAATTTGACCTTGTTCAAATGAAAGAATATATTGGTCGCTTGGAGGCATCACAACGGGCCAGTCTTTTGTATCTACATCAGGGAGATGCAAGTGGACAATTTGCGCTTTTTGAAAGCTTGCTAAAAATTTCACTCCAAGAGGCTCTAGTAATTGATTTGCCCACGCTCCTGCCGTTACGATTGTTGTACTTGCTAGAAGGGTTTGTCCATTTACGGAAACGCCCGTTACTTGATTATTTTCATAAAGTAGTTCTGCGTTTCCTTCTATTATTTTTGCACCGTTTTTCTTCGCTGCATTCACAAGTGCGTTTCGAAGAGCTCTTCCGTTAACGCGAGCGGCTCCACTAATATGAACTGAACTGTATTCTTCCGAAAGAACCGGAAACAAAGCCTGTGTTTCTTTAGCGGATAAACGTGTAATCTCGCCTATTTCAGGAGCTTCTTCCCGACGCTTATATGCTCTTTCTTCCATTTTTTTAAGCTTTTGCTCATCAGTATGTAAGCTAATTGCTCCTACTCGCTTATATCCCGTATCCGTTTCTCCATCTTCTTCTAATTGCTGAATTAATGTTTGATAGTACTTAGCGCCGCCTTTTGCTAAGCGGTACCATGCTTTATTTCGACGCTGCGAAAGCCATGGACAAACAATTCCTGCTGCTGCATCAGTAGCTTGACCTGCATCCTTGCGATCTATCAATGTCACATCTGCTCCTGCTTTTGCTAAATGATATGCTGTAGAAGCTCCAAGTACCCCAGCTCCAACTACGATGTATGTTTTCATACCAAAACACCCTTTTCTTTCTTCTAATATTCTCATGCTATATGTACGCAACTTTAGCATAGCAAAAAAAGAAGTCACATACTAGGCGAAGCTATCTTGAGCTTATTTTTGAGTCTTGCTGACTTTGACATATAGCTCCTTTCATTGTAAACAAA
>NZ_JBFULJ010000791.1:0-1786 GCF_056400385.1 Priestia sp. P5_B4 | reverse complement strand
GTATACAATTTACAATGCTGCTACCACTGATGCGCATTACTTTATATCCTCGTTTCCTCAAATAAGCATCTTTCTTTCAATCATGTGCTTTTTGCGCGCCTAAAGAATGATACTCTTTTCCATCGCTTTCAATCGTAAGCCTACCTATGACAAGACCAATCCAATATGGTTCACATTTTATTTGTGTTCGTACAGAATAGCTATTCATAACCAATGCCTTATACAAACGTCTTTCAATGGTGACTCTAACTTAATGTATTCAGTTGATGGGACATTCTTTGGTTTTTCGACTATCTCATGAAAAATAAAGGCCAATAGCCCAACCTCTAGCATCAGAAGAAATACAATGTATTTTACATATTGATATTTTTTTATGTAAGATGTTTGAATTTTATTTTTTGGGTTAAAATCTATAATCAACTAACTTTTTTTTAACAGTATGTGATCCATGTGACTTTCTACTCTCTATGAGTAGAAGGGTTTTTATTTGTTTAAGTTCTTTCCTTCTGGGTATAAAAATAAATGTAAAGTTATCTAAGTCATCTACCTTTGCTTATAGTATGTTTCTATCTTGCCTTCTATCTATAGGATAGAAGGTTTCCTTATGTAATCTGTTTAAAGTATGATTTTATTGGTAATGAATAAATGTGTTACCTTTCTCGCAGGGTATACAATGACATTTCAATCACACAAATGACCTTCTACCTGACAGGAGTAGAAGGTTTTTTGATATCAATTATTTATCAACATCAACACTAATTGCTGAATTAACCATATTACTTAAAGTAATTGTATTTTTATCATCTAATTTATTACGTAAAAAGGAATCCCATGTAGCCTGCAAACCCATCGTTTCACATCATTATTCCAGCTTTATTAATCAGGGTTACATGTTATTTTTCCATATCTCAATGCATCATAAATAGCACGTCCATCGCTTGAAGTGGTTTCTGTAAATTTAATAGGCAGCAGCGAAAAGACAATATAATAAACAGAAAAATAGACAAACTGGTAAGAAAAGAGACTTGCTGAAAGGATGTCAGTCATAACTAAACCATTTATAAGGAAAATAGCAGCTAAATTAGCAATGGCACCTCCAGCATAGACACAAGCATGGGTAAATCGGTTATCGTATTTTAGTTTTTCATATACACAAAAAGAATCTAAAAAGTAGACTGATTTTATTTTGATTTTTCTCCATTTAAAAATGGTTTTTCCTTTTCCAATGGTAAAATCTACTCTCCCTCCGAAAAAAATTGCCATGATAGAATGTCCTAATTGGTGAACGAGAGATACAAGTGGTAATACAAGTAAGAAAGAAAACAAGAACTTGGGCATATCACTGAATCCAAACACACTTCCATCTCCTTTATTATGAAATAATTTACTAAATAGTTAGCTTATTAAGGTAGATAAATTCTTATTAACAGTGAACAGATTTTCCCAACAAAGAATGTGCCTTTTTTGATCATATGTATAATCCTTCATTTGACACTTCGAAAGGACTTTAATCAATGTATAGGACCAATCATTTTTTACTAAAGCAAGAGTGGAAATGATCAATAATCTTTGAGCTTTGCTATGAAGAAGATCTTCATTTTATTTTTTTACATTCTCCATAACAATAAACGACCCTATGTATCGTAACCAAAGTTACTAAGGTCGCTTATGCTATATTTTGATTTATTATTTTTTTATCTTTTTCTTTGTAATGAAATATCTGGTTTCTCATTAAGTTTCTGACAGAACTTCACTATCATGATTAATTTGATCGAACAAATAAGTA
>NZ_JBFULJ010000790.1:0-1789 GCF_056400385.1 Priestia sp. P5_B4 | reverse complement strand
TTCTTGGTCTGGGACAAACACCTCATTTGTATAGTGATAAATGAATATTATTGTCTACCCATTATATATATTCTTACTACGTTCATGACTACCATCCCCTTATGAATCAAACATACATCGATTTACAATAAGGTTTTCTGAAATAGGCCTGCTGTAGACACCTCATCCCAAATGCAAGAAGCCTTGTAATGATTAGTTGTAATCAATAACTTGTTTTCCTTCTTCCCTATATAGAGTATCCCAATAGCCTATTTATAATTCAGTAAAGGTAACAGAGGTTTTTTTGATTACATGTATCCTTCATTTACAAGGTAGGTTAAACGATGAAGTCTTATTATGAATAGCTACAATAAACAGAGATATGCATGTATCTATTCATTTTATTTGATGTGTTCGAGCATCGAAAAGCTATGCCACTCATGCCGCATCATAAGTTTTTGATGGGGAGAGATGARTAGATRGAATTTGTTRAAGGTATTGTTTTCCWTATTTGCTATCRAYKCTACTATRTGTTAYACTACRRATAACTTATTTTTGTTCGGTATATTGAGAAAAGAAAAAACCCTAATKAGAAGTTTTTATCTTGAAATAGTATGTTTGGGCAAKATTGGTAATACATTTGTGGAGTATTCCACAGCAGGAGGCAACATTATGACACAAGGTACAGTAAAATGGTTTAATGCAGACAAAGGTTTCGGTTTCATTGAAATCGAAGGCGGAGACGATGTATTCGTTCATTTCAGTGCTATTCAAGGTGAAGGTTTCAAATCATTAGAAGAAGGTCAAAMAGTTACTTTTGATATCGARSAAGGTCAACGYGGAGCACAAGCTGCTAACGTTCACAAAGCATAATYAAAAGTRATAAAAAAGACTCCTRTRAAGGAGTCTTTTTTTATGGTYTTATAATTAGAAWRCCRTGATTTATCTACTATTAGTTCAATAGAAAACCCAGACTTTTAAAAAAGCCTGGGTTTTAGACAAGACGAWCGATACAAGGTTAACTAGTTATAACATAAAATAGAGATATAAAGCAAATGTAATTATATTAACAAATATTTGTAACTAAATAAATAGCAGTAATTTTTTTGATCTTTTWAAAAGCRTAGRTRTACATTATYTTCKATGGGGATTACGGGGGATTTTATCAATAAGGCGTTTTTTAGCTTYCATCTGACTTTTACAYAAAGGACATKTCTGATGACTATCGTAAGAGAAGTCTTTCCTCATCCAGCCTTTACACTYTTCTACTGTACATTCCCAAATTTCTGTTTCTTCTTGAACCGGARGTTCTTGATTTCTTTTACTATAATACATACTAATCACTACTCCTCTCTTTATAAGTATGCCTTATAAAGAGGGGATAAATACTTTATATCTTTTATTTCGTTCATATTTTACTAGCATCAATCTCCTATTTGAAAATAAGAGTAAAAAGGTGAAGTATGGATATTAAGATATAACAATCAATGTTTGATGAATAGTTGTTACTGTAATGTGTAAAATACAAYGGAAATAAAAAAKAATGTTTTTTTAGAAAAACTATTGACGTTTCATTTGATATGTTTTATTATTATWAAGCGTCGTTGAAACGACAACTTATTYTACGGAAYATTGAACTTTGAAAACTGAACAAAGCGACAAACGTCAACGTTAATTTTTATTTTTTAATTGAGCAAGTCAAACATTTCTTCGGAGAGTTTGATCCTGGCTCAGGATGAACGCTGGCGGCGTGCCTAATACATGCAAGTCGAGCGAACTGATTAGAAGCTTGCTTCTATGACGTTAGCGG
>NZ_JBFULJ010000789.1:0-1790 GCF_056400385.1 Priestia sp. P5_B4 | reverse complement strand
CTCTTTCCTTATCGCTATTACTGCGGCGTACGCTTCTTTTGGGTTAGCTAATCGTGTGAAAATTTCCCGGGCAAAATTTATTCAGTTTTGGTTAATCAGCGGGGCATTTACATTGGGGATAGGCATTTGGTCAATGCATTTTATCGCCATGCTTGCTTTTCACCTGCCCGTAGATGTTTCATATAATTTATGGTTTGTTCTTCTCTCAATCTTGGGAGCGATAACGGGATGTTATATAGGTCTCTACCTCATTCACAAACAAAAGAAAAGTATAAAAGCACTTATCATTGCAGGGAGCTTTATGGGAGCGGGAATTGTTTTTATGCACTATTTGGGCATGATGGCTATGGAGCCAATTATGATTTCGTATGATCCATTTATCGTTTTTCTCTCTATTCTTATTGCTGTTGCTGCTTCTAATACAGCTTTGTGGCTTGGTTTTTATTCAAAGCTAAATGAAGGGAAGCTTACCGTTTTTGCTAAGGTTATTTGTTCTACTATTATGGGCATAGTACTACTGTTCGCTTTGCCTTTACAACTAATTTTCACTTTTACAGGAAAGGTTGAGCCTTATATAGAGAAACCAGACACGTTATTTGACGTATTTGGCGGGCTAGAATTCGTGCTTATGTTCGTTGTACCAGTGTTACTTGGTATTTTCCTATTTCGATATATACAAACGAAGATTGCGGCTGACTATATTCATAGTTTACCAATTAAACGTTCTACGTTGTTTCATCAAAACATGCTTCTGGGCGCGTTGGTTTTAGTTGTTCCGATTTTAATTACGGGAATCGTGACTTTTGSCGTTAAAGGGGTTTTAACGGTTGAGAATGTTTATACAACAGGCGACGTTCTAAGCTGGGTCGGGTACAGTATTCTGATTAATTTATTTGTCCTAACTGGAACTGTTTTAGCCGGAATGTTTACCGGGATGTCTGTTCTGCAAGGAATCTTTTTATACGTTCTATTCCTTCTCCCAGGCGGAATTTCTTATTTAGCTATATCGAATGTAAAGTTTTACTGGTATGGCTATGCGTATGACTATTACGTGAACAAAAATGTTGACAGCCTTATCCCGTTTTTACACGTAGCGAAATTGGCAGCTCATAAAAGCTTTTCTACTAGTGTATTTGTTTATATTGGACTCATTGTCTTATTTTACATCGTTGCTTTAATCACCTATCAAAAAAGAAGAGTAGAAGCTGCTACGCTAACCATTTCAGTTGGCTGGTTAAAACCTGTATTCGTATACGGAGTAACCGCTTGTTCACTGATGCTGGGCGGATTTTACTTTGGCAGCATGAAAGGTGGATTTTCATGGATGGTCGTGGGCTATATTATTGGTTCATTAATAGGCTATATAGTTGCTCAAATTATTTTAAATAAAACGTGGCGTATCTTTACGAAATGGAAAGGGTATCTAGGTTTTATTATAGCTGCAACTATTGTAGGCTTTATCATTCATTTAGACGTGTTTGGCTATTCTACTAAAGTGCCGGCAGTTTCAGAGATTGAAAGTGTGTATTTCGATGAAGACATGTATCGATTGACTGATAAACCTGAAAACTATGCAAAGGGAATGAATGGCTATTACGAAGCGCCATATTACTATAAAAGTAAAGAAACGATCAAGAGCGTTCGTCAGCTGCAAAAACAAATTACAGCATCTAAAGATAAGAAGCTGGATCCTGAAAAACAAAGTGAAATAGAGGGAAGCAATGGAAAAATCGCGGTATTTGCTTACAAATTAAAAAATGGAAAGCAAATAGTTCGAGAGTACTTTATTC
>NZ_JBFULJ010000788.1:0-1791 GCF_056400385.1 Priestia sp. P5_B4 | reverse complement strand
TAACTATGACTGTTTTTGACTATTTCTTGACCGATTGAATTTTTCTGACTGAATCAGCCATAGCTTGTCCTGATTTCATAAAAGCCTACACACCAAAAAAGTTGTCCACCTTTTTGGACAACTCAAAGTGACCCATCATTTAAATAAAAACAGAAGCATATATAATATGGAAGCAAGGGCAGAAGAAATAGCTAAACTTGAGATAAAACGAACGAGCCTTTTTTTAATGAACTGCGTTAATTCGATTTCTCTTACTTGAGTTTTTTCATTTTGCATACAATAATCCCTTCTTTAATTAAAATTTCCTAGTAGCTAGAAGTTGCTACTCGCAGAATATGCTTTTATGTATTGTATGCATGCGTTAAAAAAAAGATACAAAACGAACAAAAAAGCTACTCTTAGCTAGAGTAGCTTTCATCTTTCCATACATCTGCTTCAATTACTGCATCCGCTCGAATCGAATATGTATAATAAGGGCCTGTAACCATCAGCGTATTCGACTGCAGCGAGACTTTATCAATCGTCACTCGTTCATACCTTTGAATATGTCCTGCTTCATAGACGTGAAGCGTTACTGGATGATGCTCCGAGTAACTGTTCATAATGACATTTTCAATATGCTCAATCTTTTCTTTTTTCAACCCTAAAGGCTGCTTATGCGCATCGGGACTGTACATTTTCTTCATTTTCTCTAAATGCTCGGGCATTACTAACTTCGCATACTGTTTTAATTCATCTTGATACACRTTCATTCTCCCCCTTGACTCTTGCTTCTATTTTACCGAACGAATATTCTCATTGCAAAACTTTTTAATCAAAATAAAAGCAAACAATTCATTTTTTCATACTCCATAAAAACTGTCAAAAGATTTTATGTTAATAGCAGAAACTGATTTTTAAAAAAATAATAATATCCCATCTTTAATTCGGTCTCTAGAGTTGGTATAATACATTGTCATGACTGTGTTTTCGGAGCTTTTGATGATTGGAGGTAACGTTCATGATTAATAAAATAAAAGAAATTATCCTCATTATTCTAGGGAGCCTCATTTTCGCACTGGCCATTAATTACTTTGCTATTCCAAATGAATTAGCAGAAGGCGGCGTAACCGGTGTAACAATGATTACCTATTATGTACTAGGCTGGTCTCCGGGTATCACAAACTTTATATTAAACGGTTTGCTGGTACTGATCGGATACAAATTGCTTCATAAACGTGTGATTGTTTACACAATTATATGTATTATTTTCACTTCTCTATTCCTACATATAACTGAAGGACTGGGAAATCCTCTTGACGATACGCTACTGGGGGCTATTTTTGCTGGTATTTTAGCTGGTGTAGGACTCGGACTTGTGTTTAGAGGCGGCGGAACTTCCGGAGGCTCTGCAGTTATTGCCCGCTTAGCTAATCAATATCTAGACTGGAATATTAGCAAAACGATGCTGGCAATTGATTTATTAGTTGTAGCAAGCGCTTATTTTGTCATCGGCGGAGAAAAGACAATGTATACGGTTATTTCTCTTTACATCGGAACGAAGGTGCTTGATTATATCATTGAAGGACTTAACCCTCGCAAAGCGATCACTATTATTTCACACCGTTCAGTTGAAGTAGCCGAACAAGTCAATAAAAAGATGCAGCGCGGCGTCACTGTCTTTTCTGCTCATGGAAGCTATACAAAAGAAGCAAAAGACGTATTGTACGTAGTTGTGAACAAACAAGAACTGCTAGAATTAAAGCGTATTATTCATAAAGTCGACGAACAAGCTTTTGTGGTCGTACAGGA
>NZ_JBFULJ010000787.1:0-1791 GCF_056400385.1 Priestia sp. P5_B4 | reverse complement strand
GCTTAATGTAAGTCCCTTGCGAACAATTCGTTCAGGAGGAAAGACAAGAGAAAAACCCTGTTAGAAAACTAAAGAATTCCCCTTCTCTATCACAAGCTTCTCATTGCATTGTAAGAGCCCGTAAACATACGTTTACGGGCTCTTGTCTCTCATTCATAAGATATAAATAGAATCAGTTTAGTATGCATATTTTATTTAACCTACGTTATTTTTCAATATGTTCTCCAGTTATTCGAATAACCCCTTCATTTCTATCTAATGGAACAGGAGGACGCGCCCCTAAAGGAACCTTCCAGTGCCACCATTTGAAGATTCTAGCGATGACGAAACATAGAATCGATATGCCTGCAAAAATCCCAACAAACGTCCAGTGCTGTCCGCTTAAGAGCATAACAGGCCCTGCTGACCACGCAAATAATTCTAACGGTGTATTAAGCGGTCCAACTACCGCTGTATCTGTAAGTGTTTTTGATTTGTTATTAGGGTCAATAATTCTTAGTAATGTAAGCCCAATTGCAAACACACCTGTTGAATAGCCATACACAAATATGGAACGTTCAAACCAGCTTTCATAGTTCATGGCCGGTCCAATTACGACTAGCATCACCACTACTATTGCTATACCTGAAAGCATTAATAAACCCAGTGGAAGTGCATATTCCACAACAATAGGTAATTTGATTGAAGCTACTCCAAAAAATACAAGAAAATCGGTTGCTGCACTGCCTAAACGATCGACTACCTTACTATCAACGTATTTATAAACCCCTTTTTCTCCTTTGCCTAGCAATATGTACATAAGCAGCGCTATCAAAAATGCTATTGTAAACGTTGGGAATTCTAGTCCCCAAGCAGTCGCAATATAATTGTTTAATAAGTATCCCAAACCTGATGGCACAACTAATAATGCTAAATGAAAGGCTAATGGATCCATCGCAATTGGTGAAATAGTGTCATCCCCCATTGCTGTTCTATTTTTAGGCTGAACTAATCCCGTTTTTAAATCCTCGGAAATTTCCGAGAAGTCTTTTACATAATGAGTGTATCCCTTTCGAGTTGCCCATTTTATAAAAATAAGTCCACCAAAAATACCTGCTAAAATACCGCCGGTAGCAGCGGTCATCCCTAAGTCCGTTGCATTTTCCCAGCCTAGATTTTCAAAGGTTGTACCTACCGCTGCCGCTGTTCCATGTCCTCCATAAAATCCGGCTGCTAAAAGTAAACCAAATCCGTTATTAATTTCTGGAGCAAACTTTGAAATCACTAAAATAGAAAAGACAATCGGAATAGACATTTGAAGGCCTATACAAAGAATTTTATAAGTGGCATATGCGCCCATTCGATTGATATCCTTTTTCATATTGCCGGGTGAAAAAGAAAACCCGTTTATTCCAACTGCCGCAAATACAAAAATGGTAATAATCCCTGCATAGGAGCTAATATCTTCAGAAAAAGGTAGGATGTTTAAAAAGCTAGGTCCTAATGCTAAACCTAAAAAACCTGCCAATAAGCTTGCTGGAATAAAACTTCTTTGGATAAATTTAAATTTTGCGCGAAGCAGCATGCCTATCAAAATCAGAACACTGGCACAAGCAAAATCTACTAGTATCGTATATACAGTCATTCATATCCTCCTTTTGCAACTTTAAATGCTTAACAAATTAGCTGATCTTGTTGATGTAGCGGGTGGTGCTAGGTCTAGCTTTTCCCCTTGTATATGTAATACGTTCTCTGGTCTGACCCAAGGTCTATTTTGTATAGCACTTGTTTCTTCATGTGTGAGGTATCCTT
>NZ_JBFULJ010000786.1:0-1798 GCF_056400385.1 Priestia sp. P5_B4 | reverse complement strand
GTAGTCAGTTATAGAGAGCCCTTTCGTAAAAAGCTCTTCAAAAGCTTCTATATGGTAAAATAGAACAAATATGAAAGAGAGGATGAGAGCATGAACTTAACTCAATTTTCTAGAAGAAAATATACAGATTCCCCTACACCTTTAGAAAAGCTATCGGTTTTATCTCAGCAGTTAAATGGACCTTCAATTTATATGAAGCGAGATGATATGCTTGGACTGACAGGTGGCGGAAATAAGACACGCAAGCTTGAATATTTAGTAGCTGATGCAAAGGCGCAAGGAACAGACGTGCTTGTAACGTGCGGTGCGATACAATCCAATCACTGTCGTTTGACGCTCGCTGCGGCTGTAAAAGAACAAATGAAATGCGTGCTCGTATTGGAAGAAGGCGAAAATAAAGCAAGTGATCAGCCCACAGGAAACTATTTTCTTTATCATTTATTAGGCGCTCATGACATGCGGTTTGTCGCTGAAGGTTCTGATTTGACAGCCGAAATGAAAACAGTAGAGCGAGAGCTAATTGAAAAAGGTCATAAACCGTATTTAATTCCAGTAGGAGGTTCGAATGTTATCGGTGCAACCGGATACGCTGCCTGTGCACAAGAGCTGCTTATGCAAAGCTATGAGCAGCAAATAAAGCTTAGCCATGTGGTTTGCACAAGCGGAAGCGGAGGCATGCATGCAGGATTAGTGGCAGGATTTCAAGGTCTTCAAAGTGACGTATCTGTTATTGGAATGAATGTCAGTCGTGCTAAAGAAGAGCAAGAAGTAAAAGTTGCCAAACTGACTAGTGAACTTTATGATCATTTACATAGTAAAACGCCTTTTAAAAAAGAAGAGATTGTATGTATGGATGAATACGTAGGTCCAGGGTATGCTGTTCCGACAGAAGAGATGGTGGAAGCAGTTAAACTTGTGGCCAGTACGGAAGGGATTTTATTGGATCCTGTGTATACGGGAAAAGCGATGGCTGGTCTAATTGATTTAATTCGAAAAGGTTATTTTAATAAGGATGAAAATGTGGTGTTTGTCCACTCAGGCGGTTCACCGGCTCTTTATGCCTATACATCAATTTTTTCATAAAAAAGCAAGGGATTCGAATCCCTTGCTTTTTTAGTTTATATAGGAATAGTAAGTGAAAACGTTACTCCGGTGTTCGTGTTTTCAGCCGTAATGGCTGCATCGTGCATCGTAACAATACGCTTTACGATACTTAAGCCAATACCAAATTCACCGTTTGCTCCTTTTTTAAACGGTTCAAACAAGTGTTGAAGTACGCTTTGATCAATCGGTGGACCATCGTTGCTGATTGTACATTGAACGTTCGCTGGGTGTTTAGCAAGTGAAAGTGAAACCTTCGTCTCGGCATAGCGCAGCTGATTGTCGAGGACATTTTCAAGAACTTTTGTCCATAGTTCTTTATCTCCTTTAATCGTTGCGTTTGCGTCGTCAAATTCCCACTGTATTTCAGGGCGCCTCCACCGCAAGCGATCCACTACTTCATGAAGAAGTGCAGTAAAATCAAAGTCATCTTGTGCAAGCTGATGAGTGGACATATAGTCAAGCTTGGTTAAGTAAAGCAAATCGCGGATTTTTTTCTCAAGATTTTTGGATTCATCTTCAATAACTTTTACCGTTTGAGATAAATCACCTTTTGGATAAATGCCGTCTTGAATCGACTGAGCGTAGCTTTGAATCACCATAACCGGTGTTTTTAAATCGTGTGAAATATTTTGAAGCAGCGTTTGCTGTGCTTCATCTTTAGATACGAGCCTTTTGCGCATTTGCTCGATGGAGG
>NZ_JBFULJ010000785.1:0-1798 GCF_056400385.1 Priestia sp. P5_B4 | reverse complement strand
GTCCTAATTCAAGTTCAGTAATAGGCTCTCAAAACACTTCTTCTCAACAGTCGCCTAGTTCAACACCTACTCAGACGCCTACTTTAGGAAGTGGAAATACAAATACACTTTGAAAAGCATCTCTACGTATAAGGATGCTTTTTATTACAACATTTAATTTACATATAATTCACATACACTTTTGATAGAATGTAAACTAATAATTGATATATTCAAAAGTAACTTGATAAGCTTCATTCTTGGTTAAACCTTGTAAACTCATTAAATACTCAACCAACATTACTCGTTAATTACTAGCTAAAGGTTCATCATCTCCTTCACTAATACGTAATATTTCTTCATCACTGAGTTCTCCATCTAATATTTTCTGATAAAATTCATCGATTATTATACAACCAACCTTTCTAGACATTATTAAAAGTAGATACTATATTCTAATTTCACAATGAACTTAATATCATTTATTGTATTTAAGACAACGGGAGATGATACTGATGAGCAGATTTGATATTGAAACCTTAAAAAAGATTCGTGATGATTTACAAGAAATTCACTCTACTGCTATTTCTAATTATCATGACTATCCAGAACTTATGGATACAATTGATCATTTAGCAAGAGTTGCTAACATGTTCGCAAATGATAAAATTGAGAACCTTGTGAATAATAACTTGCGTGCTGACCCACAAGGTTACATTGTGTCAAAATTATCGTCTGCTTCTTCACGTATGAAAAATTATCAAAAAGGCATCGGCAAGCGTGAAGTAGGTTCTTATGAAAATTGAATACACAGGCTGGAGATTTTATGATGACTATACAGAAATTTATGGTAGAAACTACTTAATTCATCATGCTGGCTCAATGTTGGTGCCAGTTTCAAGAATAAAAGGCTTGACTCATGATAATGTTTTGTCTGTAGAAAAGTTAAATCGTCTTCTTAAATCGATTGAGAATCACGGATATGTARCAACTAGTTCCTCTCATATGGATATTAATCTAACATTATTTCCAAACGGTGATTTCTGCGTTAGCAATGGAGGTAATCATAGACCATATTTAGCAAAGAAGCTAGGTATAACTATTATTAGAGCCGTTGTGGATGTGTGCATTCCACTTAATCTTTTGACAGATGAACAAATTCAATATTTTGAGTCTATAGGTTCTTACGATTTACCTAATAGCCCAGAATTAAAAGATGTAGCATATGCCCTAGAACTAATGCCTAGCCAACAACTTGCTAAACAAACTATAATTCATATTCAATAAGCACCTAATAGGTGCTTATTTTTTATTAGCTAAAATAATAAATATACTGACGAATATATCAGAATCCTTTAATTTATATCGTTCAGAAAGTCATAAGTTTTAGACAGAGATAAACCGTTTTAAAATGTATACTTATACGGGCTATTTTAAGTAGTTAGTGCTCATAAAAGCAACAATATTATCCCCATGATACAAGCGAGCTCTTTGATACAATAAGGAAGTTCGCTTATATTTTTAGTTATTGTGGAACAACTATAGCTTTTAGCCCATACCAGGGAATCCACCCATACCAGGKAATCCGCCCATACCAGGGAATCCGCCCATACCAGGTGATCCGCCCATACCAGGTGATCCGCCCATACCAGGGAATCCGCCCATACCAGGGAATCCACCCATACCAGGTGATCCGCCCATACCAGGKRATCCRCCCATACCAGGKRATCCRCCCATACCAGGTGATCCGCCCATACCAGGGAATCCRCCCATACCAGGTGATCCRCCCATACCAGGGAATCCGCCCATACCAGGGAAT
>NZ_JBFULJ010000784.1:0-1804 GCF_056400385.1 Priestia sp. P5_B4 | reverse complement strand
CAGGAAAAGAATTTGATGTACGCTTAGCAGAACTTGGCGGTGAAAGACTGTATCCGCGCGTTGACTGTGATTTAGATTTTGAAGAGCCCGCAAATAAATGGCTTAAAGGTGTTATTGACGGATTAAGCGAAGCGAAAGGACACAGCGCTTCGGCAGCTGTTCCAGCGGAAGCTCCTGCAGGAACTTCACCATATTCAAGAACAAATCCTTTTAAAGCAGAAGTGCTTGAGAACTTAAACTTAAACGGCCGCGGATCAAATAAAGAAACGCGACACTTAGAACTATCTCTAGAAGGTTTAGGTTTGACGTATGAACCAGGAGACAGTTTAGGTATTTATCCTGAAAATGACCCGGAGCTTGTTGATCTTCTTCTTAACGAATTCAAGTGGGATGCAAGTGAAAGTGTAACGGTTAATAAAGAAGGAGAAACGCGTCCTCTTAGAGAAGCGCTAATCTCTAATTTTGAAATTACCGTTTTAACAAAGCCTCTTTTAAAGCAAGCAGCTGAGCTTACTGGAAACGATAAGTTAAAAGCGCTTGTAGAAAATCGCGAGGAATTAAAAGCATACACACAAGGCCGTGATGTAATTGACTTAGTTCGTGACTTCGGTCCATGGAACGTATCGGCACAAGAGTTTGTAGCCATTCTACGTAAAATGCCAGCGCGTCTTTACTCGATTGCAAGCAGCTTATCAGCAAACCCTGATGAAGTTCATCTAACAATCGGAGCGGTACGCTACGAAGCGCATGGACGGGAGCGCAAAGGTGTTTGTTCAGTCCTTTGTTCAGAACGTTTGCAGCCAGGCGATACGATTCCTGTATACCTTCAAAGCAACAAAAACTTTAAGCTTCCTCAAGATCAAGAAACGCCAATTATTATGGTAGGACCTGGTACAGGTGTGGCTCCGTTCCGCTCATTTATGCAAGAGCGTGAAGAAACAGGGGCAAAAGGCAAGTCATGGATGTTCTTTGGAGATCAGCACTTCGTAACAGACTTCCTTTACCAAACAGAATGGCAAAAGTGGTTAAAAGATGGCGTACTGACAAAAATGGACGTGGCGTTTTCACGCGATACAGAAGAAAAAGTATACGTACAAAACCGTATGCTCGAACATAGTAAAGAATTATTCCAATGGTTAGAAGAAGGCGCATCTTTTTATGTGTGCGGAGATAAAACAAATATGGCACGCGACGTGCACAACACGCTAGTTGAAATTATCGAAACAGAAGGCAAGATGAGCCGTGAACAGGCGGAAGGTTACCTTGCTGAAATGAAGAAACAAAAACGTTATCAGCGTGATGTATACTGAGGATTGAAAGGAGATTTTCAACATGGTAAACAAAATTTTAAAAGCGCCCGAAGGTCCTCCAAGTGACGTTGAGCGCATAAAAGATGAAAGTAATTATTTGCGCGGTACATTAGGAGAAACAATGCTCGACCGCATCAGCTCAGGTATTTCTGAAGACGATAATCGTTTGATGAAGTTCCACGGAAGCTACTTGCAAGATGACCGAGATCTTCGTAACGAACGCCAAAAACAAAAGCTAGAGCCAGCTTACCAATTTATGCTTCGCGTCCGTACGCCAGGCGGTGTTTCAACACCAGAACAGTGGCTAGTGATGGATGATTTAGCACAAAAATACGGAAATGGAACGTTAAAGCTGACGACTCGTCAGGCATTCCAAATGCACGGAATTTTAAAGTGGAACATGAAGAAAACAATTCAAGAAATTCATGCTTCGTTATTAGATACAATTGCAGCTTGCGGAGATGTAAACCGTAACGTAATGTGCAATCCGAATC
>NZ_JBFULJ010000783.1:0-1805 GCF_056400385.1 Priestia sp. P5_B4 | reverse complement strand
GTGTAACGTCCTCTAAAGCAGGACGGGGCATCTCATTATATTGATTTAGAAATATTTGAATATGCGGATCTAACGGCATTCTTCTTCTCTCTCCTTTCAGGGTAACCCTATATGTAATGATGAATGAAATTTCAGAAAAAATCCAATATATTGTCTTCTCGGCAGACTTTTGTTTGTTTTGATTAAAAATGGGTATAACAATTAAATAAAGAGGATGATATTCGTATATATTTTATTCTCACCTATATAAATATAAGTACGTACAAAGGAGGCACACCGATGATTATTGTTTATATAAGCTTAGCTGTTGTTTTGGCATCACTTGCGTATCTTATTTACGCAGGCGTATCATTTAATAAAAAAATCAAGCCAACTGTGAACTCTGTAAATGCCACTTCTCAACATCTTCAAAACGAAACTGATTATATCAAAGAAAAAACAAATCATTTAAAAGTAACACAAGCAGCGATTAAAACCGATGTACAGTACAAAAAAGATGCGGTCAAATATACAGCCAACTCATTTAAACAGCTTGTTAATAGCTTTAAACGTTAAAAAAGGAAACCTCTATAAAGGTTTCCTTTTTTATTACATCGCCTGAGACGTATCTTTAGGAGGCGCAGCCGTTTTGTTTCGGTGATAAATAGCGTTAATCTCTCCTCCAATAACGAGAATTAAACCCGTTAAAAATAGCCAAAGCATCAGAACAATCACGCCTCCTAAGCTTCCATAAGTAGCAGAATAATTGCCAAAGTTGCTTACGTAAAATGAGAACCCTAAAGATGTCAGCTGCCATAACAGCGTAGCAGCGAGCGCTCCGGGCCATACATGGGCAAAAGGAAATGTTTTATTTGGCGCTAATCTGTATAATACGGATAAAACAAGTACCATAATGCCGACACCAATAATCCAGCGCAGAATATTTAAAACCACTGTTGTACCTGAAGGAAGAGAAAACCATTCACTTATCCAATTTAACAAAACCCCTCCGAACACTGGTAAAAGAAGCGATACAACAATTGTTACAATTAATCCAATTGTTAAAAGAATGGACAAGCCTCTTACTTTAATAAACGAGCGCTGTTCTTTCACGTCGTAGGCTTGGTTCATTGCACGAATAAAGGCGTTCATACCGTTTGAAGCAGACCAAATGGTTCCTAAAATCCCTACAGTCAGTAGTCCGCCGTTTGGTTGGCTTACAAATTGAGCTACGTTATCTTTAAAGATTGCAGCCGTTTCTCCCGGCATAACGCTTTGAAGGACATCGATTGCCTCTTCCGGTTTAATAGATAGATACGGAACAATCGATATCAGTAAAATAAGCATAGGGAATAATGATAGCATATAATAATAGGCTTGCTCAGCCGCTAGTCCCGTTGCTTGGTCTTCTTGAATTTCTTTACCAAGACTTTTTCCAAATGATAATAGCTTTTTCATGATAAACCTCTACTTTCTCTTTTTTTGTTCTTTTCCCATTTTATGCACTTTTCAACCTTGAAAGTGGAGAATTTCAAGCAAAATCTCAAATCAAACGATCAAGAGAAAGTAGAATGATGTTTCCTACACAAAAAAGTCCCAGCTCAAAAGAGCCAGAACTTTTCATCAGAGTGTTTATGTAGAGCAGACTAGCGAATGTGTCCTTGTGCACCACTTAATTGCTGTTGCGCCATTGCAACAAGATGCTTCGTCATTTCTCCACCAACAGAACCATTTGCACGAGCCGTTTGCTCAGCGCCAAGCTGAACGTTAAGTCTTCCCGCGATTTCCGTTTTTAGCTGATCAAGAAGCTGTTCAGCACCTTGAAC
>NZ_JBFULJ010000782.1:0-1808 GCF_056400385.1 Priestia sp. P5_B4 | reverse complement strand
CCTTAACGCGAGAAAGACGTCAGCGAATGATCGAACTTGCGAACGCATACGACGTGCTGATTGTAGAAGATAATCCGTACGGAGGAGTCCGATTTGCAGGAGAAGCGCTGCCCCCGGTTAAGCATTTTGATACAGAAAACAGAGTGATTTACATCAGCACATTCTCTAAAATTTTTGCACCAGGTCTTCGAATCGGCTGGGTATGTGCAGACGAAGCTTTCATTGATAAGTACGTAGCGTTTAAGCAAGTGGCTGACTTGCATACGGACAGCTTTGCTCAGCGCGTAACGGCTAAGTACATGGAGCTTTATGATATCGAAGAGCACATTCAAAAAATTAAAGCCGTATACAAAGAGCGATGTACCCAAATGCTATCGTGCATCGAAGAATTTTTCCCGGAGAATTTGTCTTACAGTAAGCCAGAAGGCGGATTGTTTATTTGGGTGGAACTGCCCCAAGGAATCGATTCAGCACATATCTTTTCAGAATGTCTAAAAAATAACGTAGCCTGTGTGCCTGGAACGCCATTCTTTCCAAACGGCACAAGAAACAATGCGCTGCGCTTGAATTATTCTAATATGTCTGCTGAACAAATCGTTGAAGGCATGAAGCGCATGGGAGACGTATTGCATCGTGAATTGACAAGGGAAACGACTGTTTTATAAAAGTAATGGAAAAATCAAATAAAGCGATTTTATTAATTCATGAAATATACGGTGTGAATGATCATATGAAGTTTATGAAAGAGAAATTGTCTAAGTTAGAGGCAGATATTATCTGCCCTAACTTATTATCTAAAGACGCTCCTTATAGCTATGAAGAAGAAGGAATGGCTTATCAAAACTTTGTTCAAAACATTGGTATTGATGAGGGTTCAAGACAAATTACTAACATGTTAATTCAACTAAAACAAGAATATGAAGAAGTAGGAGTTATAGGCTTCAGTGTAGGAGCGACAATGTCGTGGCTATGCAGTGAAAGCAATTTGTGTAACTTTGTGATTGGCTGTTACGGATCACGCATTAGAGATTATGTAAATAGAAGTCCTGTTTGCCCAACTCTTCTTATTTTTCCTGCTGAAGAGCAAACATTTGATGTAGACTCTTTAATAAATTCATTAGAGCAAAAAAGAGAGCCGCTTTTGAAAATCAAAAAGTTTTATGGCGTTCATGGTTTTATGAATCCTTTTTCACAAACCTTTAATAAAGAATCAGCAGACCAAGCCTTGCAAACAATAAGTGATTTTCTCGAAAAACAATTAGCTGATCACTAGCTATGTATTCTGAAAGTGATACCTTACAATAAGCAGAAACTGACTCTTTTCCAGTACATATACATGTATTAACATTTTCTTTAGACGTATCGAAAAGGAGCGAGGTTATGCTACAGTCAGGTGAGCTTGTAGGAACAGCGGTAAAGCTAGTGCCGCTTGGGAAAATGCATGAACAAGGACTCTATGAAGCTGCAAAACCGAAAGGAATTTGGGAGCATCTCCCCGTAAAAGTTCATAGTCTAAGTGATATGAAACGGCTGATTGAAAGTGCTTTAGAAGCAAAGCAAGAGGGAAGAGAGCTGCCTTTTGCTGTGTTTGATATAAAGTCACATTCAATTGTAGGAAGCACGAGATTTTTAGATATATCACTTCCCAACAAAAGCGTAGAAATAGGTTGGACGTGGTACCATCCGTCCGTGTGGCGCACCCGGGTTAATACGGAGTGTAAGTATTTATTGTTAAAATACTGTTTTGAAGAGCTGAAGCTTCACCGCGTTCAATTCAAAACGGATGTACGAAACAATAGGTCCAGAGC
>NZ_JBFULJ010000781.1:0-1809 GCF_056400385.1 Priestia sp. P5_B4 | reverse complement strand
GTTGTAACTATGCTAATATGAGTGATATATCACTACATCGTGCGACTAGCTGACTATAAAGTTATTCTCCTATAAAATTATTCACCATTTAAGAAAGGGATTTTTTATGGAATCACACAACCTCATAAAAAAACGGAATTTTATTCTTTTACTTATTTTTTGGCTGCTATATTTTGTCCACATTGTGTTATACCACTTTATTGCAGCTGATCCTCATATGATTGTTTTTATAAGCGGAGGAATTTTATTATTGGTAGTGACGGCTATGTACTACTTTCGTTTTCACCCTGCCATCATTATGTATTCTTTTTTTATATGTTATTATGCCTATATTGCGTACATGGCATCTATTGAACCTGCTGTTATTAATTATTTGTTTTTGTTTCTTGGAATTATTGTTAGCTTTATTTACAATAGCTATATTGCTATTGTAACTTCTACATTAATGTCTATAATAATTGTTTTGTACTTTTATGTAAGCAACACTCTTTTTACATCTGTGACTTTCGTGAAATTAGATATCGTTTATTTCATTTTGTTTACGCTGATCACAATGATTATTTTATTGTATTGTGCTCATTTCTCTAAAAAATTGATTGCTATTACGACGGTCAAAATGAACAAAACCGAAGATGAACTGTACTCAGCTCAAGAGTATTTGCAATCTTTTTTTACATACAATCGAGACGCCATTTCCGTGTTCAGTCTAGACGGCAAAGTGATTAAAGTAAACGATGCTTTTGAGCAAATATACGGATGGAAAGCGGAAGAAATTGTTGGAAAAGCCATTCCATTCATTCCTGCTGGCTTAAAAGGTGACGCTGAAAGCCGATTAGAAAAGGTTAAAAAAGGAGAAAAGCTGGTAGCCTTTGAAACCCAAGATAAGCGAAAAGATGGAAAAATAATTGATGTAGAAATCACTGTTTCACCTATTTTTAATCGTGATCAACAGGTCGTTGCGCTTTTTGGTATTTCACGCGATCTTACAGAAGAAAAGGAAACAGAAAAATTTCTTCGCCAAACCGATAAGTTATCTTTAGCGGGCGAAATGGCAGCGGGAATCGCTCATGAAATTCGAAATCCACTTACTTCTTTAAATGGATTTATTCAGCTTATTCATGAAGACAGCAGCCGCTATCATTCTTATACAACCATCATGCTGAGCGAACTGAATCGTATTAACTCAATCGTTGGAGAATTTTTATTGCTCGCTAAACCTCATGACACGGTTATGAAAAAGCACGCATTCTCTACTATTTTAAATGACGTTATTCTTTTGTATGAATCAGAATGTGTATTAAAAAATGTCGTAGTTAAAACACAGCTGGAAGCCCCGCATACATACATCTGCTGTGATGCAAATCAAATTAAGCAAGTACTCATTAATTTGTTGAAAAATGCGCTCGAAGCTATGCCTAGTGGAGGAGAAATTCATTTAAACGTTACTCAGCATACTAAAGATCTTACTATTTTCATTAAAGATACAGGAGTCGGCATTCCTTCACATTTGCTTATGCACATTCAAAAGCCCTTTTTTACCACGAAGGCCTCAGGTACCGGTCTTGGACTTGTTGTGATTAAAAACATTTTGTATCAGCATAAAGGAACATTTGAGATTAAAAGCACTGTTGGCGAAGGAACCAGCGTTTCCCTTACGATTCCTTTATGGGAACAAGAAATTAATCATTAAAAAAAGAGGCTGGAACAAAAGTATGTTAGTTGAAGAAAGATTCGAACGAGTTTGTTTCTTGATTAAGAATCAAACTCATTCGGATTTTTTTATTATGAGGGTGAACGTAGATTTAATCT
>NZ_JBFULJ010000780.1:0-1809 GCF_056400385.1 Priestia sp. P5_B4 | reverse complement strand
TTCCATACGAGTGAGCTCGTTGCGATGCGATGCGCTTGCTCCGTTGTTTCAGCGCAAATGACCGATACAGTGACAATCGCATAGGGCTGATCACCGGTCCGTCTTGGCTGAAATGCCTGTTTGTACTGATCAATAATAGCTGAACCGTCTTGTTCACTCATAAACTGTCCAAACGTATAGGCCATTCCGTTTCTAGCGGCGAGCTCGGCACTTTTTTTACTTGTGCCAAGCAGCCAAGGTTCCGGAGAGACAGGAGGCAGCGGCGAAGCTGAAAGCTTTGCGTATTCATGTTCAGCCGGAAATTTATCGTCTAAAAACTGCAGAAGCTCTTTAACAAGTTCAGGCATTTTAAATACTTGCTGCAAGAAGTTATCCGACAGCGCATTTGTTGCTTCAGCCGATCCACCCGGCGCGCGCCCAATCCCTAAATCAACGCGCCCTGGAAACAGCGTTGCGAGCATGTTATACGTTTCCGCTACTTTATACGGCTTGTAGTGAGGCAGCAGCACCGCTCCCGATCCAATTCGAATTCTATTAGTCTGTGCGCCGATATAGCCAAGCATCACTTCAGGAGCCGAACAGGCAAGTCCAGACAAATCATGATGCTCTGCAATCCAGTAGCGCTCATAGCCAAGCTTGTCACCCGCTTTGGCCAGCTGCATTGATGCTTCTAACGCTTCCGCTGGGGTCYGATGGGATGAAACGGGCGATTGGTCGAGTATACTTACTTTCATCACGCATCTGCTCCTTATTCGTTCACTTCAATTAAACTTAATGAAAAATCCCCTACCTGGCCTTTTTCATATAAATTTGTAAAAGACGTAGAGTACTGATGAATCGTTCCTTGGAAATCCAGATCTTCTTCTGGGACATTTACATGAAAAGTACCTTTATATAAAAGTGTAGTAATATCATGATATTCCTCACTTGTTACTTTAAAATCAACTGAAACTTTTGTTTTGCCTTTTACAATTTCTTGTTCATAGCTGTAAATTTGAATAGGCGTATCATTTAATACAATTTCTTGTACCACGTTAAATCGTCTCCTTTTTTAGTCCGTATGAAAAATAATAGCACTTGAAGAAGTCATGAGCAAATAAAAGAGCTTGTTTTTGTTCATGCAAAAAAAGCATGGCTTTTTGCCATGCTTTTAGTCCAAAAACGATCTTATGCGCGCTTTGTACGCGTGCGTTTGAATACGAAATAAAGAACAATAATCACAAATGCCGCAACCACAAACGGAAGCGTATACTTGCTTGCTACGTCTTCAATGTTCGCCCAGTTCTCCCCTAGCTTTCCGCCTAAGTAAATAAATAAAATTGACCAAGGAATCATCGCTAACACGGTTAAAGACGTAAACTTCCAAAACGGCATTTTAGCAATACCCGCAGGAATCGAAATTGCATGTCGAACAACCGGGACAAAACGAGCGGAGAAAACAACGCCCGCGCCGTATTTATTAAACCAGTTTTCCGCAAGATCAATATGCTTATCATGAATGAATAAGTACTTGCCGTATTTTTGAAGAAACGGACGTCCTCCGTAGGCTCCAATCCAATATAAAAACCACTGTGCAATCGTTCCGCCAATAATTCCGGCAATGACTGCTCCAGGAAAACTAATCATGCCTTGAGAAATCATATACCCTCCGTAAGCTAGTACAATTTCACTTGGAATGATTTCAATCATTAAGCCGAGCGCAATACCTAAATAGCCAAGGCTCGTTAAAAAATCCAAAATACTCGCAACAAATGAACTCACCTTTAATCACCTTACTCATTCTTTAATAATTTTACACTACTACTATAT
>NZ_JBFULJ010000779.1:0-1810 GCF_056400385.1 Priestia sp. P5_B4 | reverse complement strand
ACTCCTTTATGTAGGTCAAAAATAGGTGTTTGTCTTAGTACATGTACATTGCCCTTCACATATTGTAATAGTGTAATAACTAAACAGTGAAAGGGGAAAAAGGATATGTATCCAAGACCAACAAAATGTATGCCACCAATTGTGCATCCAACAAAATGCTGCACGCAGTTTACTTCTCAGGAGGTAGTAGTACCTCACATTCATCCAAGTCATAATACATTGGTGAATCATACAAATGTGAAGCACGTACATTACTTCCCGCAGACGCAATCTGTTGTAAATGAAACTTCAAACCAACAGTTTTTTGGCGGCGCGCAGCAATATCCAACTCAAGTAGGAGGAGCAGGCTATCCAGGTCAAATGGGAGGCTATCCAAGTCAAGTAGCAGGTGCTGGTTATCCAGGTCAAATGGGAGGCTATCCAGGCCAAGTAGCAGGTGCTGGTTATCCAGGTCAAATGGGAGGCTATCCAGGCCAAGTAGCAGGAGCAGGCTACCCAGGTCAGGTAGCAGGTGCTAGTTATCCGGGACACAAAGGCTGCGGCCAAGGAAGCTGTCATACAAAAGGCGCGCATCAAGGACCAAATTCAGGGTATTTTAGATAATGTACGCTAATAGGAGCTGATTACATCAGTTCCTATTCTATTTTGTTACAAAGGAGTTATATAATGAAGGTGCTAACAGTTACCGGTTATAAGCCATTCGAACTTGGCATTTTTAATGAAAAACATCAAGGTATTACATATATAAAAAAAGCGCTCTATAAAAAATTACAGGAATTAGTAGAAGATGGATTAGAATGGGTATTGATTAGCGGCCAGCTAGGAGTAGAAATTTGGGCAGCAGAAGTGGTATTTGATCTTCAGCTCGATTATCCCGATCTTCAGTTAGCTGTTTTAACACCGTTTTTGGAGCAAGAAGAAAAATGGAATGACGTCAATAAAGAATTGTATGAATTCGTCTTAAGTCAAGCAGATTATGTAGATAGCATCACAAAAAAGAAATATGAAAGTCCAGCACAGTTTCGGTTGAAAAATCAATTTTTAGTAGAAAAAAGTGAAGGTATTTGTTTAGTTTACGACGAAGAGCACGAAGGAAGTCCTAAATATATGTTAGAAACGGCTAAAAAACGTGCTGAACGAGAAGAATACCCTATTATAATGGTGACGTCTCACGACTTACAGGATATCGTGGATGAAGAAAAATTTTCGTCTTTTTAACGCCACTTGGCGAAACATTTTAAAAGATAAATTGACATTTGAAGCTATTTTTGAAAAAATGAATTATAATAAAGATAAGGTTTATCGTATTCGAGGTGATAGAGATGTTAGCTGATAAAATCCGTTTAACGGCCAAAGAAATTTTAGAAAAAGAATTCAAAACAGGCATGAGAGGCTATAATCAAGAAGAAGTAGATAAGTATCTAGATTCTGTTATTAAAGATTATGAAGCATTTCATGAAGAAATTGAAGCATTACAAACCGAAAATTTACGCTTAAAAAAGCAAGTAGAAGAGTTATCTAAAAAGCCGCAACAACCTTCGTTTACCCCGCCGCCGGCTCAACAGCAGCAGCAAGCGGGTACGACAAACTTTGATATTTTAAAACGTTTGTCGAACTTAGAAAAACATGTGTTTGGAAGTAAATTATACGAATAACCTAAAAATAGGAGTTGCATTCAACTCCTATTTTTATTATACTAAGGAAAGTCGTTATCAATAACGTTCGGGTAATTGCTGCATCACATATGAGGATGTAGAGGAAAGTCCATGCTCGCACAGACTGCGATGTCTGTAGTGTTCGTGCCTAGCGA
>NZ_JBFULJ010000778.1:0-1813 GCF_056400385.1 Priestia sp. P5_B4 | reverse complement strand
GCTGACTGCTTCAAGCTTTTTGATAACGTCAGCGTGATCAAGCTTAATTGTCATGAAAACAGCCCCCTTCTAATTTCACTAATCTTGTTTTCTACTGCGTCATAGGCTTCTTCACCTTTAGCTAATAAAGAATCCGCTTCTCCAATAACGGCGTTCAAGCCGCTCAAAGCTCCTTTTTCAGCTTCTAGCGCCCATATCTTTGTTTCAATTTCACGAATATATCCATCGTAATCACCGTCTAAAATGCCTTTTATGTTGTCGTAGGCTGCCGTACGTTTTTCGTCAAAATCATCCGATAACGTACCCGTCCATTTGTCTCCCAGCTCAGGCTTTTTGATGTGTTCAATTTCTTTTAATGAAACAGCTTGTTCATGCTCAATTTTACTTTTAGCCGTTCTTAGCTTAGAAATTTTCCCTTCTACATCTGAGACTCTTCCAGATACTTCACCCAGCAGTCCGTCTAATACGCTTCCTAACCCCATATCGTTCCTCCTGTTCCGCACATTTCGAGTTTAATCCAATAATTATAAGTATAAAATTTGTCTCATTATAGCTAAATAGGAAAAAACTCTCTTTTTTATACTTCTAGTTTCATGAATTGAGATAAAAATGAAAAATAAGAGAAAAAAGACTCATGTCTAAATACGTTATCCAACCATATACCGTTATCTAAAACAAAGAATAAGTAGAATAAAACCATTCCTTTGTACCTGTACCCGTTTTTTCCCACAAATTAAAGCTTTTTGCGTAAAAAGACCAACTTCACTTCGTTTTTTCACACAGCAAAAAACCTCTGCACATCCTGCAGAGGTTTTGTTTTATACTTGAACCGGCGTTGGTTCTTCAGCTGTTTGTTCGTGCTGTATAAGTCCGTAGTTTTCCCATGCTCGGCTTTTCCAGCGGAAAAACATAATAACTGCGCGCGTCCATTCATCGGCTGCGATGGCAAGCCAAATGCCAGCGAGCCCCATGTCTAAATGGAAAACGAAGAAATAACCGAGTGGCAAGCTCATCATGACCATCGACATCGCACCAATTAACACCGGATATTTGGCATCTCCCGCTGCCCGCAGCGAGTTAATCAGCACAATGTTCATCGTTCTTCCCGTTTCAAGCACAATGCTCAGAAGCAGCACCGTCGCCCCAAGCTCAATGATATGCGGATTGTCTGTAAACACGCTAATCAGCTGTGTTCTGAATGTCATCACAAGAACAACCATCATCATCGTTACGGCACTGGCCCATTTGACGCTTTTCCATACGCGATGGTACGCTTCATCTTTTTCGTTTCCGCCTACTAAACGGCCGACAATAATCGCTGTACCCATTCCAATTGCAATGGCAAATAAGTAAATGAACATTGAAATATTCATCGCGTACTGTCTCGCAGCAAGTGATTCTGCTCCTAGGTAGGTTGCATAGTATAAAAAGACAATTTGACAGCCTTGATACATCACTTGTTCAAAAGCCGACGGAATACCAATTTTTAAAATTTTACCGATATATTCTTTTGAAAGCGTAATGTAGTATTGAAATTTCACTCTATATTCCATCACTTGATACAGCAGCCAAAAGAACACAATAAGGGCAACGAATCGGCTGAACGCAGATGAAATCGCTGCTCCTTGCACGCCCATTTCCGGAAAGCCGAACTTTCCGAAGATTAAAGCATAGTTTCCTGCAATATGAAAAATGTTCATTCCAAGTGAAACAAACATTGCCTGCTTAGTAAAGCCATGTACGCGAATAATCGCTGCAAGAGAGTTAATAATCGCTTGAAGAAAAATAGCTCCTCCGACGATGGATAAATAGC
>NZ_JBFULJ010000777.1:0-1815 GCF_056400385.1 Priestia sp. P5_B4 | reverse complement strand
CTTTAACGGTGTAAAAAAATAGATAAACCAATAAAAAAAGCAGCTAAAATAAAATCAAAAATCCATTGCCACTTCTCACGTTTTAACAATACGTGCTCTACCCCTGATAACAGCGAACTTATACTAACCAAAACAAAAATAAAGCTTAATTGGTTAAACGAAAATTTAGTGACAAAATTTGATACAAGTATGACTGCTACGGTGATGAACAGTGCCATTTGACTTATAAGTACCCATTTAATTCTCTGTTTATATCCGTCTTTTAAAGCTTGTAATAAATCGTTGCTGATCACTCTCGCTAAACCCCTTTTTATTCCTATCGTTAAAAGTAAGAACGCAGCAAAAACGTTTCTCTGCATCTTAACTACTTAGCAAAACTAGCTATTAAATTGAAACATAAATATCAACTTGACTGTACTCAGGATCAATACAGCGTTCATCATATAATTCAAAATCTATTTTATAGGCACGATGATTTTTTTTAGCCCACTCCCGAATATAAGCCCAAGCCTCTACGACTACCTGTCTAGCTGGCCCAACAGCTGTTGTAAACACCATGTATTCACCTTCTGGAATGATGAACTCTCTCATATCATCTTTCAGTTCGCCGCCGGGTAAAACTTCATATCCGAGAGCAAATGTAAAATCCATTTTTTGATCATATTCAAATTCTGTATAAAGAGCAAATGTATTACCATTTACTTTATTGGCAATTTTATTAGCTAACTGTTGTTTATAAAAAGTCTGCCAGTGCTCGGGAATAAGACCTGTGCCCGTTTCTTCCACAGGTTCATCTGTTCGAATAGGCACTCCTACAACAGTAAATTCATTTACCTTGACTACTTTTTGACTTACAACTAAGTCAGTCAACATATTGAGCCCCCTTAATTCTTCTTTTTCTGTAGTTACAATGAGGGAAATACTTCTTAATATGCATTTTATTTGTATTCAAAGAAAACGTCAACCTTTTATACAAATCCCTTAACGAAGGGGCTGAAGATCATTCTTCTAAACTATAAAAAAACGATTCTATTTTCTTTGTACACATCATACGTATAAGATACCCCTAATTTACAATAGAGTGAGGTAAAAAAATGAAGATCATTGAACTTGCCGAATTCATTAAAACAAGTAAAAAAACAACTAAACTTGCTCTTTCCTCTTCTACAGTACAGTATACATTAGAAACAGATGATTTGAAAATTGAATTAAAAACAGGCGGCACGAATAAGCGAATCGTGTTTTTTCGCATCTTCTTAAAAGGAACATACGAGGATTGGATTTGTTATCACCGGAACGAACATCATATTTACGAATTGTATCAAAATATTTCTTTATCCCCTCAACGGCAAAGGCAGCTTTTGTACGCTATTGCWTCATAAAAAGAGCTGGCTTATTTRGCCAGCTCTTTTTATTTATGCTGTAGCTTTGTAAATGAATGTTTGTGCGGCTTTACATGTAATTTTCCCTTTGTCCATTGAATTCCTCTATATAAATAGTACGAGCACCAAAAAACTGCTGGAACGATGAGTACGTAGGCAACGACACTATTCGTAAAGAAAGAAGAATCTATAGAACGAAGCAATCGATAGGTCTCATTTAATATACATATATGCACTACATAAATGCCAACTGAATTTTTCCCAACCTTTGAAAAAAATGAGTTTTTGCCAAGACTTGGACTGCTCAATACGAATAAAAACAATGATGCCGATAAAAAAATCGTAGAAATAAAGTAGTCTCCGGGCTTGCTGTGCTGGATATTAACCAACCAGTAACGCTCGACGATCTCTAACGCTGAAAACACAAAAAAGC
>NZ_JBFULJ010000776.1:0-1822 GCF_056400385.1 Priestia sp. P5_B4 | reverse complement strand
CGGGAATACGGTGGCTATGCTGATAGGGGAGCAAGTTACGCCTTCGGGTGAGAAAGTAGACCTTCAGCTTAAAGGCTCAGGCCGAACACCGTATTCMCGAGGAGGAGACGGCCGGGCAGCTCTAGGACCTATGCTGCGTGAGTATATTATTAGTGAAGCCATGCATGCTCTTGGTATTCCGACTACTCGGAGCCTAGCAGTCGTAACAACAGGTGAATCCATTGTTCGTGAAAAAGAACTGCCGGGGGCGATTTTGACGCGTGCAGCTTCCAGTCACCTTCGTTTTGGCACATTTCAGTTCGCTGCAAAATGGGGAACGGTCGAAAACCTTCAAGCTTTAGCTGACTATGCATTAGAACGTCACTTTCCCCACATAGAAAAGAACGAAAAAAAATATTTATCATTGCTTCAAGAAGTGATTAAGCGTCACGCTACCCTAGTTGCTAAATGGCAGCTTATTGGTTTTATTCACGGCGTCATGAATACGGATAATATGACAATTAGTGGAGAAACAATTGATTACGGACCATGTGCATTTATGGATACCTATGATCCAGAAACTGTATTTAGTTCAATTGATGTACAAGGGCGCTACGCTTATCAAAATCAACCAGGCATTACAGGGTGGAATCTTGCGAGGTTTGCTGAGGCTTTATTACCGCTATTGGATCAAGATATAGAAAAAGCAGTTGAAATAGCGCAAAGCGCTGTGACCGAATTTCCAAAATTCTATCGGGAAAACTGGCTGGCAGGTATGCAGGCTAAACTTGGGCTTTTTAACGAAGAAAAAGAAGATGAAGCATTATTCCAAGACCTTCTTACAATAATGAAAACCTATAAAGCTGACTATACAAATACGTTTCGTGCATTAACTTTCGATAAGCTAGAAAATAGTGACTTGTTTGAAAGCAAAGAATTTGCACAGTGGCATGAGCTATGGCAGAAAAGATTAGGTAGACAAAAACAATCTAAAGCGGAGTCACAAGAGCTTATGAAAAATAATAATCCGGCTGTCATTCCTCGAAATCACCGAGTGGAAGAAGCGTTAGACGCAGCACAAAAAGAAGACTACAGCGTCATGGAAACCCTTCTTGAAGTGCTTTCCAGCCCATATGAATCTCCGGTTCAGCCAGAGTATTGTACACCGTCTGCTCCGTCTAATCAGCCTTATCAAACGTACTGCGGAACTTGATTCTTAAATAAGAACTGCTATTTAAAAACAGCATAAATGACGTCAAAAAGAGCTCTTTATAAAGAGCTCTTTTTGATTTCCTGAAAAATGTATTATTGATTCATTAAAATGATAGCGATTTCTCGTGAAAAGCTACATAAAATTTAACAGGATAAAAGAATCAAATTGAAAAGTAATTATCTAATTCTTTTGTCTCTTATTATTGCCAATAGGAACTATTATATAATAAATTATTCCACTATTTCACAAAAAATACATTAACGATATTTTTTTGAAAATGGCTTACTTAAACAGCTGTAGAAGAGCTTATAAAAAATATCAGGTTAAATATGATGATGAATTTGCCCATTTAATCAAAAAGTTGAAGGTTTAAGACTTTATAACCAAATGAAAAATATAAKGGGAGAAAAAATGAGATGATTACTCCATTTTACCTATTTGACTTTTCAATATTATGCAAGTAATCTTGGAAAGGTAATGGAACCGGTTCTGTTATTTCACCAGATTGATATGACTTCTCGATACATAGAAAATGAATTGCTTGTGAGTGACACAAGAAAAGGTATTATACAAAAGGGAGAAAAACAGATGAATATTAAGAAAATCGCAAAGCAAACTACAGCTTTATCT
>NZ_JBFULJ010000775.1:0-1822 GCF_056400385.1 Priestia sp. P5_B4 | reverse complement strand
TGTATCTAGCAGCCTATGCAACTACACCTTGGATGAATGTGCTATGGCTAACCCTTGCTTTGGGTTCGCTCGGATTTCCTGTTGTGACATCATGGGCAGCAGCGGTTGATTTAGGAAATGAGTATTCAGGATCTGTTTCGGGATGGATGAACTTATGGGGAAATATTGGAGCGTTTTTATCACCTATTCTTTGCGGATGGCTTGCCGAAACTATTGGATGGGAAGGAGCTTTACTTGTTAGTATTCTCCCAATTATTGTAGCTATTATACTTTGGTTTGGAGTACGCCCAGATCGTTCGTTAACATAAGTTTTTTCATATTATCTGGCATACCACATGCCAATACAAGGTAAGATAGTCATAGAACATTCCTATGGCTATCTTTTTTTACATAGAAGCCTTTGTTACAAAACAGTGAACAATGCACAAAGCACTAACATCTCATTTAAAATTAATAGTAAAATAACGCTATTAAAAACGGGATGAAAGTAGGTCAAGAAATGAAACTATTATTAGCATGTCAAAAGCAGCCTTATCGGATTTTAGAAATGATTATGGTGTTTTTCACTTTAATTTTTGCTGTACTGTCGTTCTTCGATTACCGTCAGCTGTTTTTTCTTGTGTTTACCCTTGGAATTGTATTTGCTATTCGGGCGTTTGAAATGCAAGAAGGTGAGAAAAAGACTCAAGGAAACATCTGGCTGCTTGTCGGTGTTGTAATGATTTTGCTAGACATAGTTTTATTTGTTGTATATGCTATTAATCAATCTTAACTAAAAGAAAAAAGCTTCCGTTCAGAGGGGTACCTCTAGATACGGAAGCTTTTTTTGATTAAGGAATCATCCACGATAATACATTGGATTGTAAAAATGTTAATACGCAGACAATCAGCAGTAAAAATAAGCTGTGCTTCACCGTGAAACGAAACAAATCGGACTCTTTTCCAGCCAACCCAACCGCAGCACAGGCAACGGCGATGGACTGCGGTGAAATCATTTTACCGGTTACTCCACCAGAAGAGTTTGCTGCAAGCGCAAGAAGCGGATCCATTCCAATAGATGTAGCCGTGATTTTTTGCAAGTTGCCAAACAATAAGTTGGCTGAAGTATCTGATCCTGTAATAAAAACACCGAGCCAGCCGAGTACAGGAGAGAAAAAGGGAAATAACGCGCCTGTTTTAGCTAACAGCAGTCCTAAGGTTGTACTCATTCCAGACGCATTTGTCACGTAAGCAAATGCCACAACGGACATAATGGTAAGCAGCGGCAACGCTAATTCTTTGCACGTCTCGTTAAACGTAATGAACCAGTCTTTCCAAGAGATGTTGACGATAAATTTTGTGACAACAGCAGACAACAGGATAGCTGTGCCGGCAGCGCCTAGTAATTCTAACTTATAAACTGCCGCAATCGGTTCTCCATTTCCATTTAAAATTAAATTATTTAACCAAGGTACTTCTGGCATAAACGTTAAATAATGTCCGATGGAATTGATAGCGCTTAAAAAAGCGTTAGCTCCTTCATAATGTCCTGTCAAAGCGGTTTTAATTTGAGGAATTCCCCATATAGAAATAAAGATCGTTAAAATTAAAAAAGGTGACCACGCCTTTGCAATTTGAGCCCCCGTGAATGCGGGTTGATCTTGAGTTTCTCTTGGCTCAGCCGAAGCGGAAGCTACTTCATGTGCTGCTTTTTCAGATTGAAAGCGAAACGTTGTTTTCGGTTTCCAGAATTTTAAGAAAATAGCGAGCGCAAAAAGTGAAACGAGTGCCGATAAAATATCGGGAAGTTCCGGTCCTAAAAAGTTAGAGCTGACAAACTGGG
>NZ_JBFULJ010000774.1:0-1829 GCF_056400385.1 Priestia sp. P5_B4 | reverse complement strand
CCCCCTACTGCTTGGGATTCGCCAAGCAGCGGCATCCCATCAGGTGTGAAGGAAAAAATGCCGTTCATTCCTTTTTTTATTCCTGCTCGTTTTAAAGCCGGAATTAATTCCATTGCATCTTCCCACGGTTTTTCAAAATCTTTTGGTGTAAAAGGTTTAACAGAAGGCATTTCTTTTGTTTCTCCGTATTTTGTAATGTCACTGAGTTCGACTGGAAATGGCTTATGCTGATATGATCCAATCCCAAGCCCTTTCTCTACCTGACGAAAATAAATTGCATTATCCTGATCTCGAATAAGAGGAGTCGCGGCTTCTTCCGTTTCTCCGTTTAATTCAAGTAAATCATTTGTAAACACATATTGATGAGCCATCGGCTGAAGAGGAATCGTTACACCAACCATTTCTCCGATGCGAGGTCCCCAAAATCCGGCACAGCACACGATTACATCTGCTTCAAATTTTCCAGCGCTCGTGTACACTGCTTTTACTTGACCATTTGTCACTTCGATATTCTTCACTTCTGTATGACCGTAAAATTCTACTCCGCACTCTTTAGAAAAACGAGTCATTTTATCAACGGCATGCAAAGGTTTGGCAATACCGTCTGACGGAACATAGAGACCTCCGCAAATACGCTCAGGACAAATTAGCGAATTTTTTTCCGCGCATTCCTGCGGTGAAAGAAGAAAAGCTTCGATTCCCCATGAGCTGGCAACACCAGCCTTTCTCTTTAGGTCTTCTAATCGCTCTGGTGTACGGGCAACTTCTAAACTGCCGACAGGATAAAACGAGCGCTGTTCATCTGTACTCAACTCTTTAAAGGTCTCGACTGTTTGAGAAGCTAGTGTTGTCAGGATTTTTGAAAAGCTAAGCTGAAATACAAGCCCCGGAGCGTGAGAAGTAGATCCTCCCGTTTCGAACAAAGGGCCTTGCTCAATCACTGTTATGTTTCGTTGCCCCATTTTACTTAAATAATAGGCAATGCTGCACCCGACAATTCCAGCTCCTATCACTACTATCCTCTTATGTTCCATCACTTTATATCTCCCTCCTTTTTTGGTTTGAAGATGTTAAATATTGTCGATAGTTAATTATATTTTTAATATTCATAATTTTCAAAGTGTTTTGTCATAAAGTGTGACATAGATTTTTTCAGACTTTCTTCCGCTAATGTTCGGATAACGCTTTCTTAACTTTAAAATACCAGAAAAACTGCCGTCTTTTTCTTTCGAATAACGAATTTTAAAGAAACTATCTATCTGTCAAAATGACACTTATCAATGAATGGTTATACCAAAAATGACGGAAAGAAGATAGCTAAAATAACTTAGCTATCTTCTTTTTCAACCATTTACCGATTAATTAATTTTGAAGGCTTAAATACTTTTGCTTCTTTTTAGACCAAAGTTGCTTGTTTGACTACTTTTTTCATTTCTTCTGCAACGTTTCTTTTGTCTTTTTCACTTGTAATCCCCCCGCCTACAATCACAAGATCCGGCTGTGACTGCACGACTTCAGGAAGTGTATTCAGTTTAATACCTCCTGCCACCGCTGTTTTTGCATGTTTCACAACTCGTTTAATCGTTTGAAGCTGCTCGAACGGGGTTTCTCCTTCAGCTTGAAGATCATACCCTGTGTGTACACAAATATAGTCAACACCGAGTGCATCGACTTCTTTTGCACGTTGCTCAAGGTTTYTTACATTAATCATATCAACAAGAATTTGTGTTCCTTGTTTTTTGGCCTCTTCTACAGCGCCTTTTATAGTCGAATCATCAGTAGCGCCAAGAATCGTAATAATACTAGCACCCGCTTCAGAAGCTTTCATT
>NZ_JBFULJ010000773.1:0-1832 GCF_056400385.1 Priestia sp. P5_B4 | reverse complement strand
GAACTGCTGTGTCCATGTCATAACTAACACCTCATTTTCAAATTAGTGAACTATAAATTTAGTAAAACGAAACCATTAAAACTACGATGATAAGGTCATCTGATGACTTATGTAAAAATGAATTCGCTTACATTATATTCTAATCCTTTTAGGATAGGCAAGTACTAAAAGAAACTTTTTTTCAAAAGAACGGACATTTTTTTGGTGATAAGAAGAAAATACTGGTTGAAAATCCCAAGAATAGGTGATTTAATGATTGTAAGCGCTCGAAATATATCTTTTCATCTATTCTACTAATTATCCTTCTTATTAATCTACTACTTTTAGTCGTATTATATATGGCACTTCTTTATGTTATTAGTGAAACGTTGTTTGCTATTACAAAACGAGAGGAGTCAATTTATTGAGTACGTTGAAGCTTCCAGGTCATTTAAAATCCATTTTATCTCACCCTTCCACACTTGAAGAACAGCATATGAATCACTTCCTTGGAAATAACGGGTCCCTGCATATTAAGCCAACTTCAGAACAAGAAATAGCGGCCGTTTTAAAGTATGCGACGGAACACGGAAAAAAAGTCGTCATTGAAGGGAACGGTACAAAAAAAGGGTTTGGGGGACTTATAGATACAGCAGACCTTTTGCTTTCGCTGACTGAATACAGCGGAATTGTTGAACATACAGTAGGTGATATGACGGTTACTGTAAAAGCTGGTACGCCGTTTGGAGAGCTGCAAACGTATTTAAAAACGCACAATCAGCAAGTTTCACTTGATCCAGCTCTAGGAGACTACGCTACAATCGGCGGAGTTATTGCAGCGAATGAAAGTGGTCCAAAGCGCTTATCTTATGGATCGGCTCGAGATGCAGTAATCGGTATGAGAGTCGTATATTCAGATGGAACCATTGTTCGTTCAGGGGGAAAAGTCGTCAAGAACGTGGCTGGCTATGATATGAATAAGCTGTTTATTGGTTCAATGGGAACGCTCGGCGTTATATCCGAAATAACGTTAAAGCTGCGTCCGCTGCCCAAGTATCAAAGCATTGTCTTTATTTCTTTTTCAACAGGCAATATCGAAGAAATTCATGCGTTTGTTAGCAAAGTCTTAGATTCCATGATAGAGCCTGTTGCTTTGGAGTTATTAAATCCTTCTCTAGCTGAAGATGTAATAGGGCAGCATCTGTTTACGCTTGTAATCAGCTTTGAAGATGTGGAAAGTTCCGTTCATTATCAAGAGAATTACATCAAAAGTATTCAGCCGTCTGATACGATTTTAAAAGTGCTGCATGAAAAAGAAGCCGAAGTATTTTGGGGATTTTTTAGTAACATTAGTCCAAATGGTGCATGCTGTTCTTCCGAAGAGGAAACGGAAGCCGCGCTAAAAATTGGCGTACCAAATATGAATGTACTCGATGTAATAAACAAAAGTACTGCATTAAAAACGTCCCGTCCAATGCTGATAAAAGCACATGGAGGAGTTGGACATGGTCTTTGTTCGGTCTACATAAAAGGCTCAGAAGATGCCATTCTTTCCGTTATTACTTCATTTACTGAAACTGCTAAAACGTACGGAGGATAWGTGGTCGTTAACCATTTGCCTTTTATACTGCGCCAAAAAGTAAATGTATGGGGAAAAGAACCTTCTCATTTTCCGTTACTAGCAGGAATTAAAGCAAAGATGGACGCTAAAAACGTGCTTAACTATAAACGATTTATAGGAGGAATCTAAGTGAATTCAGCGAAAGCCGATATCAAAGATGCTCCATGTCAAAGCGTTAGCAATTATTTGTGGAAAGACGCGCCAGACGAAAAAAAATGGGCGGATTGTGTAC
>NZ_JBFULJ010000772.1:0-1837 GCF_056400385.1 Priestia sp. P5_B4 | reverse complement strand
TTATAAGCCTCTGTATGAATGAGCCACTGACTTAAAAGCTCTTTTGTCGCCTTTCTTTCTTCTTCGCTTTTAGCTCCAAATAAGCTTTCCATATCAGGTTCTTGAATAATTAGCTTACTAAAATCTTCGCTTACCGCAAGCCAAAAATAGTTTTTTTCGTACTCGTAATATCTGTGTTCTTTTAATAAAAAGTAGCCAATTTCAAATTCAATGCGATAGAGCGGCTGGTTAACTTTCGGCGCATGAAGGCTTTTAAAGTTAATATGTTCTACATCATCTACATAAACCTCTGAACCGTATTGGGTTTTAATCATCTTAGCATCTACTGTATTCATGGTGTTTACCTCTTTAAGGATATTATGAGAGAACGGGTGCATTCTTTTTCTAGAATGCGCACGTTCTTTATCTTTTACTTAATTTTGAACAGCATTTTTCCAATCAGCCGCAAATTTTTCGATTCCTTGTTCGGTTAAAGGATGTTTAACAAGCTGCTCGATTACTGAATATGGAATCGTTGCAATATGAGCTCCGGCAAGGGCTACGCGTGTAACGTGATCCGGATGTCTTACAGAAGCCGCAATGATTTGAGAGTCAATATTTTGAATGCRGAACAACTCGGCAATTTTAGCCACAAGCTGTACGCCGTCTTCTGAAATATCATCAAGGCGACCAAGGAATGGAGATACATATGTTGCACCTGCACGAGCTGCTAAAAGCGCTTGGTTCACAGTGAAAATAAGCGTTACGTTTGTTTTTACACCTTTTTTAGCAAGGTAGCGAGTCGCTTCTAATCCAGCGATTGTCATTGGAAGCTTAATCGTAATATTTTGATCCCCGCCATTAATTTTAATTAGTTCTTCTGCTTGCGCAATCATGTCTTCTGCTGTTTCGGCATCCGGCGTCACTTCTGCTGAAACGGATTCTACTTCTGGAACAGTTTTTAAAATTTCTTCAATACGATCTTCAAACTTTACGCCTTCTTTTGCAACAAGAGAAGGGTTTGTTGTGACGCCAGATAAAACGCCCACTTTGTATGCTTTTTTAATATCGTCAAGGTTTGCAGTATCAATAAAAAATTTCATTTTTTCATTCCTCCATTAGTTTTTTTTACTATACCCACTATTTCACTTGTTATTTCTTTTCCACAGCATGACCGCCAAACTCATTTCGAAGTGCGGAAACTACCTTTCCTGTAAAGGTATCATCTTCAAGCGAGCGATAGCGCATCAGTAAAGACATTGCAATAACCGGCGTAGCTGTTTGAAGGTCTAGAGCGGTTTCTACCGTCCATTTCCCTTCACCAGAAGAGTTCATAACTCCTTTGATGTCATCTAGCTTAGCATCTTTAGAGAATGCATTTTCTGTTAATTCCATTAGCCATGAACGAATAACAGATCCATTGTTCCATACTCTTGCTACTTTTTCGTAATCATAGTTAAATTGGCTTTTTTCAAGAACTTCAAATCCTTMTCCGATTGCAGCCATCATGCCGTATTCAATGCCGTTATGAACCATTTTTAAAAAGTGGCCGCTGCCTGCTTCACCAGCGTATAGATATCCGTTTTCTACTGCTGTATCGCGGAAGATAGGTTCAACAATTTCCCACGCTTCACGATCTCCGCCAATCATATAACAAGCTCCGTTACGAGCGCCTTCCATTCCGCCAGATGTTCCAACGTCCATAAAGCGGATTTTGTTTTCTTTTAACTCGTTATAGCGTCGAATAGACTCTTTGTAATGAGAGTTTCCGGCTTCAATTACGATATCTCCTTCAGCTAAAAGAGGCTTCACTTCACTAATAACAGAATCAACAACCGTATGAGGAACCATCAGCCAT
>NZ_JBFULJ010000771.1:0-1839 GCF_056400385.1 Priestia sp. P5_B4 | reverse complement strand
GTATCTCTTCTTCTCTTGATAAATCCTTAACAACCGTTATGACTTCAATATTATAAGTAGATTTTAAATTTTCTCCAATAGCTGCTAGTTTATCAGCGCTTCTGGCAACTAAAATTACAGGATGCCCATCCTTTGCGAATTGATAAGCTAACTCTTTACCTATTCCTCCCGACGCACCGGTGATGAGCGCATAATGCTGTGACATAGTGTTCACTCCTTATGTTTATATGTTCAAGAACTTAAACATTTAAACTTATCTTATAGGATTCATTTTTTCCCGTCAACTGTTTTCTATACTCTTCTTTTCTTTTGTGTTTTCCATTTTTGCCATTTGCGCATTTCTGTACATTTTTTTACAAAATATGCGTTTTCTTTACATAGAAGGCTAATGTCGTCTAGTTTTGACAACCTTTGTCACCTAGCAGGAAAACAAGTGAAGATATGGTGAATACAACATACAACAAATAATCCATTACATAGTTGGATGAAAATAGATAAGGGAGGAAATGAAAAATGATGGAGACATATACAATTAAAAAAGTAAGTGATCAATTAGAGGTAGAAAAGAAAACGCTAAAACAATGGGAAAAATTATTGGGCAGCTATTTAACAATTGAACGAGTAGATGGGGCCCGTGTCTATACAGAGGAACAAATTGAATTATTTAATGATATTAAACAGCTGTTTGATGAACAATGTACGTTAGATGAAGTCAAAGAATACGTTCAGCTGCTGATAAAAGAACAAGAAGAACAGGAGCATTTAGTGATGGAATCAGAGGCAGCGGTTTCAAAAGAAGAAGAACCGGCACAGTTGAAAACTGCTAAAAAAGAAAACGTCATTGATTTTCAAGAACATTCCAATAAACAAATGAAGCAAGAAAAGAAAAAAGCTGCTGAAAAGCAGGAAAGCATTTCAGAAAATAAGCAAGAGAAGACCCCTCCTATACCTGAAGCACGATTAGCTACTGAAGAAGAAAAGCAGGCTATTTCTGCTTCTATTGAAGAGCCAAAACCAAACGATCTTGTTGTGAATGAAAAAGAAATGCTTCAAGGGGAATTAGTAGAAGCTGTTCGCCGCTATGAAGATGTGTTTGAGGTACTTGATACATTTAAAGCTGATTTGTTAAAAGAAATGCGAGAAGGTATGCGAAATGAAGTTCGCGAAGAAATTGTCGGAGAAGTAAAAAGAGAGCTTGAAAAAAGTGCTACCCAAACTGTAGAAATGGTGGAGTCGGTCGGGGCATACATCTCTGAGTCTTCAGAACGCAGTGCAAGAGATGTAGAAAATATGTCTAAAAAAATTATCCGTTCTAACGAAAAATCGTTTGATGAAGTCACTTCTTTGATTGAAGATTATTCAACAATCGCTGAAGAGAAAACCGAGGATATGCGCCTGTTCATGAAAGATGTCATGGAGAATGCGGATGAATCCTCTAAAGAAATGCAGTATTTATTAGACCGATTCTCAAGCAATTCCACCGTTGCGATGAATCAAGTAAAATTTATGGTTGAAAAATTAAACAATTCTTCAACTAATACGACAGAAGAGCTTCGTGATTTAATTGATTCAATGAATGAGGAACGAGTCTATTATTTAAAAGAAATGGAGAAAGAACGTAAGCTTCATCGTCAAAGCGTAGCTGAACGCGAAGAGATGTTTAGTGATTTTGTCCAAACCTTTAGACAAACCGCCGCTGCTGATATGAAGCGAAAAAGGAAGTGGTGGAAGCTGTTTCTCTCCTGAAAACACCGGCCCTATGGTAATGGGGCCGGTGTTTTTTAATGGTATGAACAATAGTAGTTTGTATGTAAGAAATGTTAAGGTAACGTATGACGA
>NZ_JBFULJ010000770.1:0-1840 GCF_056400385.1 Priestia sp. P5_B4 | reverse complement strand
CCCGTATTTCTTGAGAGATAAGGGATGCATAAGGAATGCACAATAAAATCTGCTGCCGAGCTTGATATAAGTCTCTTTTTAACTGACTGCTGTTCGATGGATGGTACCAAATCAATTTAGGATGCTGAATGACTTCTTTTAAAAATTGCTGAGGCTGGTATACTTTTTGATTTTCGTTAAAGTGGTTAACCAACTTCCATAACGCTCGCTCCTTTGGTACACGCTGYTGGGCAAACGACTCGTCTGAAAGCATAATAAATTTTCCTTTTGAACGCGTCACCGCTACATTTACCAATCGGTCGCTATTTTCATTTGTTAAAAGTAAACCTGGTTTTGACTGCGGTTTTGTATCGACCGTATCAAAAATCATGATATCTCGTTCCGCGCCTTGAAATTTGTGTACGGTTGCTGCAATTATACCGCTAGCTGGTTCAATATCTTGAAGAAATGCATTGATCAATTTAGCTTGAGACTTATAAGGAGTCACATAGCCAAGAGTAGCCGAAGAAGCTTTGCGTGCCCGCAGCATCAAACTTACCGCCAACACAGCCGTTATCACATTGTAGCGTGAGCCGGAAGCAGCATCTCGCATAGCGGAAGAATGCAAATGACCAATGTTAAGCATCAGCGCTGCTTCATGAGCAAACGGCCGGCTGCTTGCTACTACTTCTCGACTTGTTGTGACAGATGGATGATCTGCTACTCGATTGCTGTAAATATAGCGGTTTGTAAAAGCTGAGATATCTTTATGCATTCTTCTTTGCTTCGTCAACATAAAAAGATGCGGGTGTATCTCACTGCTTTCTACTTGCTCTACAAGACCCGTCTGCTCAAATAAATCTCGCTGCAGCCACTTCTTCACTTCAGCATGAGAAGATTGAGATACCGGGGGAAGCTGTTTAAAATCGCCGCATACGACAATTCGTTTTCCTAACGTAGCTGCAAAAGCAATTTGCGGTGCATATGCCATGCTAATTTCGTCTACCACAACCATATCAAATTCATTTTGATAAAGTAATCGGTCAATAGCCGCTTTTGATAAAGTAGTGCCTACAATATACGCTTGATCAAAAACATTTTTCTCCGCATCAATCCACTTCTTACGAAGGGCGTTTATCTTTTTGTTAACTTGCTGAAGCTGGTGAGCTCTATTAGGATACCTGCTTAAGTAAACTCGTTCTTCTTGTAAATCACGCATCTCCTGAGCTAAATCCGGATCATCTTCTCCAATGACTTCTTCTACTTTTATATTTTCTAAGCCGCTGCTTTTTGTTGCTCCGTATCGAATGAGTTTTCCTTTTTTCCAAGCTCCTTTCTTTTTTAACTGACGCGCAGTTTCTTGCAGCAAACCGTCCACCGCTGCATTACTGTGAGATAATAAAAGGATCCGCTTTGATTTCCGGTAATAGCTTGCCGCGATTTTGGACAGCGTATATGTTTTTCCTGTTCCAGGAGGACCCCAAATATAAGTAGTACGGTTATAACGCGCTCGCAGCAACACTTCATGAAGAGCGTTCTTAGACGTATACTCCTTATGACGAACAGGACTATCGCCTCTCATAAGACGTTTGATTCTCACTATTTTTTGCTTGTAATCTTTTGCTTCCGTGAGTCTATCAATGAGCGCCTGCAATAACTCCCATGGTTCGTTATATATATCGAGTTCGTCTACTTCTTGTCCAATAAACGCATCTATTTTAAGGTACAGATCAAACCCTTCTGTTCCGATCACTTCTCCTTTACTTTCTTTATGCTGGTGGACAAGGCGTACCTGAGCTCCATCAAAAAGGTATAAATCGGCTGTGCGTTCAAACCGGTAAAGATACGCATCCTCCTGCTG
>NZ_JBFULJ010000769.1:0-1840 GCF_056400385.1 Priestia sp. P5_B4 | reverse complement strand
ATATTCCCTGCATTCATGTAAGACAACTTTATCTTTCACCAAACTTTTGAAGTGAACTGAGTTGTAGCTGTCGCATCTACCATTGATCTAGATATTCAGCATAGTCATACATTTTATCAAGATCTATTTTTTTAAAAAGGCAACTTATCTTATGGGCTGGTCTATCCAAAATCAAAAAGAATTCATCGATCAATTGTTTGGATTATCATCATAAGCTAGTAGTTTAAAGGAAGCTGCCAATTTATATTTCTATAAAGTATTTTTTGCACTAGAACCAGTAAGGACCTTTTAATTCAAATTCACTTTACAGTCTATAATCCCTATCCTTAAGGAATCATTTACATAAAAATTAGGTTCCAATAAAATAAATAGTAGTTATATTTACAGGAAGATGTTAGCAAAGAACTTCATAGACCTAGTACATATAAAGTAACTAGGTAGGGCATTTACGCCAGTACATTAGTGAATGCCGAATTTTCTAACGAGGGAGTGAGATTGTTGAAAAAGAGAATCTGTATTATTGGTAGTGGAGTATCCGGACTGCACCTAGCCTATGCTCTAAGGAACGATTTTGATATTACGGTCATTGAACGTCAATCACCAGATCAGATTAGAAGAGGCAGAATCATGTCCACCCAGGTGCATTTCGGACCCACAAGGAATCGTGAAACACGCTTTAATGTGCCSAAATGGGGAGAACAACCCCTTATTGAAAGTATTCATATTACGATTGGAAATCAGAAACTATTTGTAGGAAAGTTGAAAGAGCCTGCATCATCTGTTGATCAACGTTTATATTACTCGTATTCTATTAATGACCTTATAGAAAAAGGAGTTTCATTCCGTTTAGAAAAGGTAGATAGAAAGAGTGTGGAAGTACTAATAAATGAGTTTGATTTAGTTATTGATTGTACAGGGAAAAATGGGCCTCTTTTGCCGTTTTCGATCGAAGAGGATCTTTCTCCTTTTAAAACTCCTCAGCGAAAATGTATCGTTGGTTATTTTAAAGGTATAAAAGCAAATACTCCTCTGGGAGTAGGCGTAACGGTTCTTCCTGAGTTGGGTGAAGTGTTTGAAATACCTGCAGTAACAGAACACGGTCCTGCTACTATAATATTCATTATGGCAATACCAAACAGTGATTTAGACGTATTTAAAGGAATAAAAAGTGCAGATAAGTTTACTCTTAAAATGAGAAGCACAGCTCAACAGTTTTTTCCTGAAATTTATAATCGAATTGATGAGAAAAATTTTTCTTTATGCGATGAAAATAGCTTTCTTCAAACTGCCCTAACACCTATTATTCGGAAGCCATATCTCATGGTTAAAAACAAGCTGGTGGTGGGCTGTGGCGATAGTGTATTTCTAAACGATCCTATTACGGGTCAAGGTTGTAATCTCTCTTCCTACTGTGCGGAACAATTGTATGAAACTCTTATGGAATATAAAAATTCTAATTGGGACGTAGAAATAGGAGAGTCTTATTGGAATCGAACGAAACAGTATGTAAAAGAGGTAACTGAATGGACAAATGCTATGACGAAACCATTACCTGAGCATATCGTTCAATTGCTATTTCAGAGTGCACAGGACCAAGTAAAAGCAAATGAAATTGCTGAATGGTTTGCCAATCCCACAAAAGCATATGAAGCGTTTACTTCAACAAAATTCATTGTTTAAAAATTATCTATTAAAAAGAAGCAGTGTACATAAGACACTGCTTCTTTTTAATTTATTGATGACGAAGTATTTCAATTTCTTCTATAGAAAGACCTGTCAATTTACTTATTACGTTGTTAGCTATACCTTCTTGAATCATTCCAATAGCCATCGCTTTTAT
>NZ_JBFULJ010000768.1:0-1843 GCF_056400385.1 Priestia sp. P5_B4 | reverse complement strand
CTACAAATGACTTCATCTTTTGCTTAACGGCACCTTCTCCAATAAAAACAAATGCAAGGTCTTTATACCTCTTAAATTGCTCAGTCACCTTTATAATATTTTCCAAATCATAATAAAGACCAATATTTCCAGAATACATAATAATGAATTTATTTTGTAAATCATTCTCTTTAAGAAATTGTTCGATGTGAACATCTTTTTTATCCAAAGGAATAATCTCATCTTCATTGGTCCAGTTGTTAATGACTACATGATGTGGAACCTTCTTATTCTCAAAACGTTTTTTTAATGTTTCACTCATATCATTTCCAACTACAATGACACAGTCCGAATAACTACAGGTCAACATATCAACTTTTTTAGCTAATTTAAAAACAGATTGTTTATTTGTATAGCTCACAGCAGCAGCTTGCTCTGGATTAAAATCTTGAATATTGTAAATGTGCTTGGAACGCTTTAGGAATTTTCCTATAGTACCAATTAGCCCCCCTAATACAGGAGGCTGAGAAATAGTATATATAGCATCCACGCCCTTCTCTTTCCACAAAGCAAGGTTTGCTAACATAAAATAAGAGAATATATATTTTACTCGACTCATTTTTGAAGTCTTATCGACTTTTGGCAGGCGAATACGAACAATTTTTATATTCTCTAAATAGTCTTCTTCAAATAGCTTGGTTGCTTTTAATTCTTCCCCTGCATAACCAGGTTGAGCAGCGAAAACCGTAATAGTAAAATCATGCTGTAATTCCTTACAAAGTTCTGTAAGAAGTTGTCCTGTTGAAGCTATATCAGGATAAAAATAATTAATAACGAATGCAATTTTTTTCTTTTTCAAAATAGTTCATCTTCCTCAAACCGTTTTTTAATAAATTTTGCAGGGAACCCTGCATGAATTTCATTGGCTGGAACATCTTTAATAACTGTGCTACGAGCGGCTATAACTGCCATTTCATTTACAGTTATTCCTGGATAAATAAATACATCACTAGCTATCCATGCACCATCTTTTACTATTATAGGCTTAGTAATTAATCCAAACTGCGGTTCTTTTATATCATGACTTCCAGTACAAAGATAAGACTCTTGGGAAATGACGCAATTCGCTCCAATCTTTATAGTATCTAAACTATAAAATTTAACATTGTCTCCAATCCATGAGTAATCGCCTATAGATACTTTCCAGGGATAATGGAAGTGACTAGATGATCTAATTTTAGTTTTTCTACCTATGTTTGCTCCAAATAATTTTAATAGCATTGCTCTCCACCGATATGCATTATGGAGGGAAAATCTAAATATTGTTCCTTGTACTATCCACCACAAAAGAATAAAAAAAATATTTTTACCCCTCTCGTAATGATCCTGATTATATTTATCTAACTGTATAAAATCTTCAACATTTTTCATTATTTATTCTCCCAAATAGTTCTTTCCAACTCTCATAATTTTGGTTATGAGTAAAAGGCTCATATTCTTTATATTCATAATTAAAAACGTTTTGCCAGTCTTTCGCTTCAAAAGGGTTTATAAATTCCACCCCTTTATAGCTTCCAATTACTTCATTAGAATATTCTTCTTCACTGCAATAAATACTTTTTCCAAAAGATGCTGCTTCAATTAAAGGTAATCCGAAAGTTTCAATATAACTTGGAAAAAGAATAGCTTTTGAAACTTGATACATTTCACTCATCTCTGCTCTGTTTAATTTACCTATAAATGATATCGAGTCTAACACACCCTGATCTTTAGCTAACTTGTACACAGAAGAGGTATTTTCTAAGGTAAAAACAACACGTACATTCTTATACTTTTCATGATTATTTACTTTTAATAATTTTAA
>NZ_JBFULJ010000767.1:0-1845 GCF_056400385.1 Priestia sp. P5_B4 | reverse complement strand
CTACATTATACTCATCATCAAGTGAAATAGCATCATTTGTCACATCATATGTTACGGCGAGACCTCTGTTTTCTGAAGTTAAGTGAATGATCTCGTTTTCTCCGTGAACAGTTAATACCGTATCTTCCGTATCTGAAAATCCTCTCTCAAAGCCGGTGTAAGGAAGAGATCGAAAAGGTCTCATAATGATTTCAATCCGATTGCGCCAAAAAGCAATTTGCTCAGGGTTTTTCATAATAAAAAGCAAAGGTGATTTTTTTGATTGTTCAATTGCTTCAATCACATCTGCATTTCGATGATAAAGGGAAATGAGCGGATGTTTGAAGAAACACTTATTAATATGTTGAATCCATTCTTCTTTGGAAGAATCATGTATCCTAGCACAAAACATGTAATCTTTCATAATACTTCCGAGGTAGTTTTCCAACTCATTTTTAGTTAAAACCGTAAAATCTTGAGAATAAAACTCATCATGATGAATAGGAATGCCGCGATTCTTATTATATTCTTTCCATAGAAATGAAGTTGGTTTCCAAAAGTGAGGATAAACGTCTTCATTTTTATCAATTGCGACAGGAAAACCGCCCCTATGACTTCCATATAAAAACGTTTGAAAAAGGACTATATCTTCTTGAGATAACTCATTCATTGCTCGCTCAAAGTAGTCATTTAAACGTCCAAGCAGCCCTTTAGTATGTTTACTTCCTACCGACCGAATCGATTTATTTTTGCGTCCGAGCGGAAGGAATGTTAAGTGGTTGTAAGTTGCAAAATCAACAGGCAAATTTTCTGGTAAAGTCATTTGTCTAACTCCTTTCATCTATTGAGTATTTTACCTATTAAAGAAGAGAAGAAAAAGTTTTAGTGTGTCTTGAATATAAGAGTTATTTTTGGGAATTTTCTGTTAATTAATCTGTAGAAATCAAGAAAAGGGATTCAAAGTAATTTTGAATGGGTATAGTAATAAAAATTTTGACACATATTATCGAATATATATGAATGTTGTCAAAAAAACCAACAAAAGTGATGATTCATCCAAAGGAGGAAGCTTATGGAGAATAAAGGTCCGTTTAAAAAGACGATATCCCTGTTAGATTTAACATTGATTGGATTAGGGGCTATTTTTGGCTCCGCTTGGCTGTTTGCCGTTAGTAATGTCGCTACGCAAGCCGGTCCTGCAGGAAGTTTTTCTTGGGTTATTGGTGGAGTTATTATTTTATTAATAGGCCTTGTATACGCTGAGCTAGGGGCTGCCTTGCCTCGTACAGGAGGAATTATTCGATATCCTGTTTATTCACACGGTCATCTTGTAGGCTATATGATTTCATTTATTACTATTGTAGCGTACACTAGCTTAATCGCTATCGAAGTAACAGCTGTGAGACAGTATGTGGCCTACTGGTTTCCGGGTTTAACAAAATCTGGATCTGATTCACCGACGATATCTGGATGGATTCTACAATTTGTGTTGCTTTGCTTATTCTTTTTACTCAATTACTGGAGTGTAAAAGCATTTGCAAAATCGAATATTATTATTTCTATTTTTAAATATTTTGTACCGCTTACAGTAATCGTAACGCTGGCATTTTATTTTAAGTCAGGAAACTTTACGATGGGAGAGTTTGCTCCCGGGGGGTTTGATGGTATCCAGGCCGCCATTGCCACAGGCGGGGTTATGTTTGCCTACTTAGGCCTTCATCCAATTGTATCGGTAGCTGGAGAGGTGAAAAATCCTCAGCGTAATATTCCAATTGCTCTTGTGATTTGTATCATTCTAGCAGCTCTCATTTATACTGCCCTACAAATATTATTTATCGGAGCTATTCCATCTGACATGATTAAAGG
>NZ_JBFULJ010000766.1:0-1847 GCF_056400385.1 Priestia sp. P5_B4 | reverse complement strand
TGCTAGACCAGTCTCTCCTTCATTACATCGAATAATGTAAGACGTATCGACACCATTCTCTTGAAGTACATCCACTAAATAATCACCAAAACTATCTTTAGCTATTTTAGTTAACATGACTKAGCTTCCCTCATATTTTGCAACTGCAATCGCGACATTCATAGGAGCACCACCAGCCACACGTTCAAAACTAGTAACTTCTTTTAACGACTTTTCTTTTTGAACAGGAATAAAATCAATTAATGTTTCACCAATACAAAAAACTCTTTTCAATATCCTCACTCCAAAACAATGAACAAGTGTCTAGGCACTTGTTCATTTATAATTTATTTCCAAATATCTTTTAGTTTCCAATATGTTAGTTCCTTAATTTTCACATCACCACTATCAGCGAATAACTCAATGCCTAATCTATCTTCAGTTGGATAAATACGACTTGTCATCGTTGTTTGTCCCTCATTTGCAAATACTTCAATAGAGGATCGATCAAGGAATATGCGTAAGGAAAGCTCTTGATTTGCCCTAAGAATGGTATTTCTTACACCATCTTCAACTTTACCAGACTTAGAACAATCGAGTTTTAGTGTTTGTTTGTCCAAGTGATACGTTRATACAGTCTCTTCCTGGTTAATTCCACGAATTTTTATTCCAACCGACTGAGCGTTACAATTGGTTAGGTCAAACACAGCTTTTATTTCAAGTAAATCTTCGTTTGTTTCTATTAAATAGCTATTAGAAGTTACATTGGTAAGTGTATTATGTTCAATCTCACGCAATAAGTTTAATTCTTCCACAGGATTCATTAAAACTTTATCATTCTCTCCTAAAGTAACTTCACGTGGTAATGTAAGTGCTCCACACCATCCATCTTCTTTTGTTGGCATATCTGACTCCCACATATCCATCCAACCAATGGCAATTCGACGTCCTTTTTCATCTAATAACGTTTGAACTGCATAAAAATCATGTCCATTATCTAACTCATTAAATGAGCCGTGTGTAAACTCGTTTGTTTCGTAATTGTAATCTCCAATTAAATATCCCGTTTGGAATAAGTTGTTGTATAAATCTCCATCTTTTTTAATCCCTTGTGGAGAAATCATGAGAACGTGTTTTCCATCTAATTCAAAGAAATCTGGACATTCCCACATGAATCCAAGGTTTTCGTTTCCTTGTGCCAATACACCAATATATGACCACGTACGTAAATCTGGAGAACGATATAAAATTACTCTGCCCACATTCTCCTTGGTCGAATTTCCTAGTACCATATACCAACTATCTTTGTATTTCCATACTTTAGGGTCACGGAAATGATGATTACTATCCGTAGGTGGCTCAGGAATTACTGGATTTTCTGCAATCTTATGAAATGTGACACCATCGGTACTAACAGCAATATTTTGATTTTGATAAAAAATATCTTTTTCCTTATCAGTATAATTGTGTCCGGTATAGATTAATGTTAATTCCCCATTATTATCTACAGCGCTTCCCGAGAAACACCCGTCACTATCACAAGCATCACCAGGAGCTAAAGCGATAGGCAAGTGTTCCCAATGAACAAGATCTTTACTTTTTACATGCCCCCAGTGCATCGGACCCCAGTTTTCATCATAAGGGTGATGCTGATAAAATACGTGGTATTCTCCTTTATACTGTACTAAACCATTTGGATCATTGATCCAGTTCGCTGGTGCCATAATATGATAACCTAGTCGATAACGGTTATTCATTTTTTCTTTTGTATTCCTAAGTGCCTCTTCTGCGAACTGGATCAATGATCCAAATGGTTTAGTACAGTATAAAGGAGAATACCACGTATTTTATCAGCATCACCCTTATGA
>NZ_JBFULJ010000765.1:0-1848 GCF_056400385.1 Priestia sp. P5_B4 | reverse complement strand
GCGATGGCTAATCGCTTCTTAGGTGACCATACGTTTACCGTGCATACGCCTGGTTTTGAAAATACGTTAAAGGTAGTAGTGGAAGAAAGTGCATGCTTAAAAGAGGGAGAAAGTGCACGTTTTGCGTTAAAAAAAGACTTAACCCTTGAAGATCGTGAAGATGCGAATGAGTATGTAGAATGYGAAACRGTYATGGTGGACATTGGTGGTGGTTCCATTGATGTGGTTATTCTACCCGAAGGGTTGAAAGCTGCCAATAGTCGTGATTCATTCCAAAGCATTGAAGGCATTCCTTATTTAGCKCATATTGATAAATTGCGTAAAGAGAAATTTCTAGAATTATTTACAGACTTACGTGCYTTTGATCAATTTATTCTCGATAACTACAGCAAGCAAAAGTTTGTATTAAAAAACGAGAATACAGGTGAMTCTATTGATTTAACAAGTACAATMAAATCTTCACTACGAGAATATGTGGAGATTTTATTRGCTAAATTAAATGATGTTGCACCWCCACCAGCGAATAAACTACGTAAGTATGTATACTGCGGTGGAGTAGCTCCTACTTTAGAAGTAGCTATCATGAATAGTATGCGTGAAAAAATTGGAGAAGAACGTACGGAGAAGTATCATAAGGTTCCCCAAGATAGCCGCCATTTAAATTTATTTGGCTTAGAGATTCGTAGTATTGGTTACGTTCAAAAGAAGCAAGYMGCAGRAAAGAAAGCCGTTAAATCCTAACAACGTAGGTGATAGGGATGTCAGAGCGTCAAAATGCGTTTACCATTAAGACAAATCGATTGAGTGATGAAGTTTATAATAAACTAGCTAAACATGCTAAATCGCGTAGGTTAGGGGACTATATTTCATCTTTAATTYTACGTGATYTAGATGATTCATCTAATGGAAGAAAAGCAATAGAAGACAAAAAAACCTACGAAATGCTTGAACATATCAAGAATGAATTAGCTGATTTAAAAACATTAGCAAAAACAACAGGTTTTGTAGGAARYGWYTCYTTYAAAGAAGAAGAGCCTTTAAAGGTTCCMCAACTRAAAGAAGGAAAGATTGCAGATTTAGAAAATATATCTGGCTCATTAGACGATGACGACTTAGAAGAATATAACGATTTTTAAACAGTAAARCCACTAGAATCCATMCTAGTGGTTTTTTCTGTTTTACATATCACTACTTATAAGGTGGTGATTCATTCATCTTAGGTAGTTTGCTCAATTAAGATATAAACCATCCATATAAATATTTCTCTAGCTATGAAACATTTATGTAGCAACAGGCTTAAAGCTGCTACTACTTTGGCGAGTTCCTTTATTTATCACAAATAATTATAGAATATTTATCAGTCGGAGAATAGATCACTTTAATTATCATAGGATGTAGTACTTTCGTGTGATGAAGAGAATAAATCCTTTAAGTCAATGTTTTCTATGTCAGTCACATAAGCTACAATCAAAAAAATAAAAATAATCCAGTATATGATTTTTTTCAATCCCCCCAACTCCTTCACTAAAAACAGTATTATGAGAAACGCTCAGAATTGCAATAAATGGACATTTAGCTGCGAAATAAAGGACATTTTTTTCTGGTAGCCTCTCAGTAACAACATTTCAACACTTTTGCACCAGAATCCCCTTAACTGTGTATAGTTAATTTATGATTGAGATTGTCCAATATAGATAGTCCCAAAAGGTACACCTTTTTAGACATCGAAAAAATGAATGATAAAAGGTCTATTTAATATTAAAAAGAGACCTTTTTARACGKATAAAAAATAATAGACCTTCTTGTACGCTTGGTTTACGTCTCTTCCCAGCTGATAACTCTCAGCAT
>NZ_JBFULJ010000764.1:0-1849 GCF_056400385.1 Priestia sp. P5_B4 | reverse complement strand
TTTTTATATTATTAATACGTTCAAGACATATAAGAGGTTACGCACAAAACAGTTGCGATGAATAAAAAGAAGGCAAAGACAAGAACAATGGGCAATTTAGAATGTCGGCGCATTAAAGGCCCCCCTTTTTTATAGTAAAAAAATCTCTTACTATATATAACGAAAGAAACAAAAATATGATTCACTTTTTTGACGAAATTTGAAGGTTTTTCTCGTTGAAAAAATCCGCACCCCTGTCCTAAACATTTTGCCAAGCTGTTGCATACACTAAAAGCAGATAACAGGAAGTGAGGGATGGTACGTGGGAAAACAAAATTTTGCGTTAATCGTTGTGTTATTTGTTTTACTTGTTATTGTAGGTGCGTCTGGCTTTCGCTTTTAAACGTTAACTTTATTTGCGCATAGCCCCCGTCAAAAAGGGCATACTAGGCGGAAGTAAAAACCAAAAATTTCTTCAATATTGCCGAACAATGAGTTCCTCTACTCATTCATCTAATCGGTATGTAGCCATGCGAAAGCATGGTTTTTTTTGAAATAAGAGGATGAATGATGTTCATCCCCTCTAAAAATTAGTAGTAGCAAGAACATCCTACGATTACTAATAGAATAAATAAAACAACGATAAATGAAAAACCAAAACCGCCTTTTGCGCCCATATGTGTAACCTCCTTTAATAAAATTCTCTATATCCTATGTACTAATTGGGTTAACTGATTGAGAAATTTGCCTATTTTTTAACGGTAACGATCTTTTGAGAAAAATGAAGAACACTTACTTTTTTCATTTGTGCAGAAATCCTTTATGATAAAGAGGAAAAGGAGGGCAAAGTGGTGGGAATACATGTAGAATACGTCATGAATCAGCTAGAAGAGGGTAAGTGGAAAGAGATCAAACGTGAAATTCAACAAGAAATGAAGAAAAAACCTCAAGCATCTGATTTGTACTGTTACTTAGCGGTTTGTTTAGCAAAGCAAATCGAAGAATCAATTATTTTTGAAAAAATGGTATTAAATTTAGAAATGGACAGAGCTCTTCATCAGGCATTAACATTAAATCCATCTTCAAGCTTGGCACATTTCGTTCGAGGAATAAAATACCGGGAAACTCCGCTTATGTTTGGAGGGAATTATGAAAAATCGCTGTCTTACTTGCAGCGGGCCCAAGATCTTGGTTTTGAAGGGGTTATGCTACCGCTCGAACTCGCAAAAACCTATATTCAATTAAAAGAAATGGAAAAAGCGAAAGAACAAATCGCTTATGCCCGGGAAATCAATCCTACTCACGCGGATATTAAAAAAGTCGAAAACATGCTGCAAACAGGACGGTGAATCAAAAGTCCTGTTTTATTTTTGGTTTTTAGGAAACATATGCTGATTTTCATAAAGAATTGCTTTTTATATAACAATAAGAATATTTATAGAAATTTTAAGAAGTGCATGTAAGTCCAACGACTTCTTAACTGCTAGATTTTCTACATTATTAGAGCGTTCAGTCTACATAATTCCAAAAATAGTAAGAAACTATCAGCCTATGGATAAATTGTTAGAAAATATAGATAATTGTAAATGAATAGAGAAAAGTTAAACATGCGACTAACTAAAAAAAGCAAAGGTCTGATTTACTTTGCTTTTTATTTATACACATATGTAAAAAATATCATAATAAACCAATTTATTCTTTGTGAAATCCATCGTTTCAGACGATGTGAAATAATGTATTTGAAGGAGGAGACCCAGGTGAAGGTTATGAAGATGTTGGTTATTGCATTATTTAGTTTAAGTTTAGTTGTCACACCAGCTGCTGCTGAAGTTCCGGGTGTCGACCATTCAATGAAACGAGGTGCTACACC
>NZ_JBFULJ010000763.1:0-1850 GCF_056400385.1 Priestia sp. P5_B4 | reverse complement strand
ATCTTCTCCAAAGTATTCTGGAAACAACTCAATCATAAAACCAAAAACAGCATTAAAAAATGCATCTTCTTTAAAATGGATTATTCCATAATGATAAAGTTCCTGCAGCAATTCTTTATAGTCATCATGATTACTTTCTTGTACTTTACTCGTGTTTTCTACGTCCCATTCTACAACTAAATACCAACATAAAAAGCTAAGTTTGAGAAAAACCTTCAAGTCATGGGGATTTTCTTTCCAATTATGATATAACTTATCCCTTGATGCGTTCCAATCAGATTCTTTTTCCAACTGATCGGTATCTTTCAGTTCCCAGTTTTTCATAGATTACCTCCAATTTTCTTTTAGTCTCCTAATATAGATATCTTTTGGATTTCATGATTACTCAATATTTTTATTAATTCGCTTAATGCTGGATGACAATCTCCAGGGATAAATATTTTTATGTTCTCTAAATCCTTTATAAATTTATCAATTTCGTCCCGATCAAATTCTACATTAGTCAAATAGTAATCTCTAATTTTTCTTAAATACAAATAACTTCTCCAGTTATTATTTGTGTGAAACAGAGCATCGTGTAATGACTCCTCAATTTCTTTAAAATCAAGATACCTATCTTCTTTACCGTACATCTCAATATCAAGTCCCACGTGCTTCCCTCGCTTTCTAATTAATTTATCCAACTAAAGTAATTATATCGCTTTATAGATAAGTATCCTCTAATTATATTTAATAAGGATAGTCATGATAAAGAAGTCCGCAAAAGTATACCTTTAMGRACTTTTCTTTTTCWTRAGAAATCTATCATCTTTATCGTTCGCTTAAGTTATAAAAAMAATTACGAACGTCTTCTGRAATYCRTGCACTTTTACRAACGTTTTTAGTAATAAAAAAGGATTCATACCGGTTAATCGATATGAGTCCTTTTGAAACATAGTTATATACCAATAGGTATTTCTTATAATAAAATTAATCCACCTATTATAAGAACAGCACCAAGCATAATACGGAACCCAGAAGACGACACTGGATCAGTAACTATATCGGATGCTACTGCTAAAAAAACTAAAGTTTTTTAGTCTTTCCTTTTGTGTTTTTATCTTTTACAATGATTAAAATTCCCGAGATTAATAGATACAAACCAACTAGTAAAACTAATATAGGTATAAAAATTATTTCCACCTGCTTTTATGTATTATAGTGTATTTATTTTCTATGCTTTTTATAACGTACATAGCTCTTTGTGTATGTATAAATAAACCATTAGAAAACATTCAATATTGCTCCAATAATAATTGCTATTAAAAAATATATCAGGAGACTAAATGACAGTAAATATTCCCTCGTTTCTCTGTTATATCTCCACTCCATAAAGATTCGGAAACTTAAATAACATAAACAGAAAATAATTAACATGACCCACATAGGAACCTGTTCAAAAGCAATAAAGAGTATAATAAAAACAACATAAAAACTTTTTTCTACCCATTTATGCCACTTGTTCACATAATTTTTTTCAGTGTCGTGGTCATCTTTAACATTTAATTTTATAGCAAGATACTTTGTAATAAGAGATGCTACTAACAATAATAGTAAGAGGTATAAAAATGTTTTTAGCAATAATATTCAACTCCTATTTAAAATACATTTAATAAAGTGYCAACTCCTATAGAAGCTAAATAAAAGAAGAAGAAAATAACGGCTAAAAGGTGTTCCCTCATTTCTCTTGCAAATTTCCATTCCATAAATATATTAAATCCCTGATAAACAATACAAAAAGCAGCTAAAATAATCCACATAGGGACTTGATTATAATAGCTTAGGGAAAATAAAAATATTATGTATAGTAC
>NZ_JBFULJ010000762.1:0-1851 GCF_056400385.1 Priestia sp. P5_B4 | reverse complement strand
GCCCTCTGCTTCCCCTAAAATTCCTTTGAAAAATACAGCCGACAGAGCTTTTAAAATCCCTGTATTCCTCAGCCACCCTTCTATGCTTAATACTACTCAAACAAGATTTCTTAATCGTTTAATTGATGAAATTGAACGTGCTCTTCTTTTCCCTCGTACACTGCCTGATACAGAGCAATATCCTAATAAAACAATAACAAGCGTTCGCCGAATGATACTCTCTAGCTATGGGTTGATCGCGGTGAATATGCAGCAAGTCTTTGCCAATTATACCATGACAAATATTCCCGGCGGTACACCTCCGCCACCATCATGGGAAGGTGCTCCGTTTTTACAAATAGAGCCAAGCATGGGTTACCAACGAGGTCTGCCTTTACTTCTTATCAAAGAATCAGGTGTCAATAGTATAGGCGTTTGGAATCCATCAGTAGTTCCTTTCTTTATTATTGAATGGGATTCTACAAAACCGCTTGATGAGTTTTTTAACCGTGTTGAATGGAGAGAAATATTTCAAAACTGGGTGGCTCAAGTACGAAATGGCTACTTTATTCAAACACAGCCTTCCTATCGATACGGCCCGGATGATCTATAGAAAGAGTTTCAACCGAAGAGCACTTTCGAAAGCTGTTTCTATAAAACAAGTTGGAATGCGAGGTGAATATAATTGACTTTAATTAATAGTGGGACATGCGTAGGAGTTCTATATCGAGCTAATGCCGGTGCCTCTTGCAGAAACGGGTACTGTGTTCATAATGGAAGATTAGTAGGCGGCGTCATAAGCTCAAATGCTGGTACCTTAACGGTTACAAGAAGCATCGATAACACAAAGTTACAGACTTATAATGGTATTCTTCTTAGCCACCGAGCCGTAAACCGAACGACAGGCCAAGTCACGCAGCAGTATTTGTATTTTAGAAAAAACCAGTTAGAAAAAGTAGAAGTTACGCCTTATACACAATATAGTGACCCTAGCTGTCAAAGAGAGAATCATTATAATATCTCTGATATTATCTATCCTGGTGAATGTGTAGGAATCAGATATCGGATAGGAGATGAATGGCATATAGGAAATGGGCGATATCTATATTGGACAGGCCAAGTGAATCACTGTATATTTGATGAACGTTCGCAAAGTACAAATAGACAATTTTTACGGCAGATTTGGTACGCACATTGGGTACTCGATCCAAAAAATGAACGAAATATTATACACCAAAAAACCTCCAGAGGACCTGGATCTCCAAGAGGTGAGCGTAGAATTTATGTGTTTAAAAATCTGCTTCCAGCAAACGGTGAGACCGTCCTTGTAAAAGCTGCTTCTCCTGTAAATTCTGCTTCCTGGCCTTTTCTTATTATCTATCAGTGAGAAAAATAGAGAATAATCCTTCGTTCAACTATAACTTCCAGCCTACATGAAGTTTCTTTTCAACATTATTCCACCAATAATGTGAATGCCCATCCAAATATTACTGACTACCAGTTGGATGGGCATTTTCTTAAATTTTTTCTTTTTTTATTTGTACATATGGTTCGCTTTTTCTCTTTTTTGTAAAAAAATAGAGGCACTAATCCACGAAGTAATTGGAATAATAATGGCTACACCAATGCCTCCGCTTAAGATAGAAATGACTTCTGCACAAAAGGTTTTTGAATTGATAATATCTCCAAACGAATACGACAATCTCTTAAACCATATAATTAAAGTCAAATATCCCCCTACAAATGCAAAATACAGTGTATTGGTTGTAGTGCCTAAAATATCTCTTCCAATTTTCAGTCCTGAATTGAATAGATTTTTTTTAGTTACGGACGGGTCATGAACAAATAATTCATTCATAGAAGATGAAATAG
>NZ_JBFULJ010000761.1:0-1853 GCF_056400385.1 Priestia sp. P5_B4 | reverse complement strand
GATTATCGGAGCGTTAATTTCAGGGTTTATTGATCTAAAAGAACTTGCGAATTTAGCAAATATCGGAGCTCTTTTAACTTTCGGCATGGTGGGCGTCAGCATTATCATTTTACGTAAAACGCACCCAACTTTAAAACGTGGATTTACAATGCCGTTTGTCCCGGTTTTACCAATTTTATCTGTATTATCTTGTTTGTTTTTAATGATTAATCTTCCTAAAACAACATGGCTGTATTTTAGCATATGGATTGTGCTTGGTATAGTTGTATATGTCGGTTATTCTCGTAAACACAGTCGATTAACAAGTAAAGAAATGAAAAAAGCAAGTTAAAAGTAGAAAAAGAGCCTTTCAGCAAAGAAAGGCTCTTTTTCTACTTATTGTTCGGTTGTTAGACAGTTAGGACGATTGTTCACTATGTTTTTTGCGTGTCTCCACAATAAAAAGACAAGTGCTGATAATAAAAGCCGTTCCTACAAAAATGGCGCCGACCCAAGGAAGTGAAGTAAGTCCCATATGATTAATAATTACGCCTCCGAAAAAGGCGCCAAAAGCATTTCCTAAGTTAGCAAACGAGTGATTCGAAGTAGAAGCTAAAGCAGGTGCTTCCTGTGCTAAGTTCATAATTTTCACTTGAATACCAGGCATTACAGCAAATGCTGCTGCTCCCCAGAAAAACAGCGTGATAATTGCTGCTGCTGGGCTTTTAACGGTAAACGTAAAAATAGTCAGCACAATACAAAGAAAAGCAAATATACCTACAACTGAAGGCATTAACTTCCAGTCTGCTAGCTTGCCTCCAWCAACGTTTCCGAGCGTAACGCCGCATCCATATAATACAAGTATCCACGTAACGCTATGTTCACTTACTCCTGTAACGTCTTCAAGAAGCGGTGTAATGTACGTAAATACAGTGAATAAACTGCCGCATCCTATTGCGCTTAAAAGAAGCATCACAAGAAGTTTTGGTTGAGTAAAAGCAGCAAACTGCTGTTTTAGACCCGTTAATTTGTCTTGACCAAGTTTTGGGATAAACAGAATAATACCAATAAATGCAATAATCCCCATGATCGTAATAGCCCCAAACGAAGCTCTCCAGCCTAAGTGTTGCCCAATGAATGTTCCCACAGGAACACCGATGATATTTGCAATGGTTAAACCTGCCATCATCGTTGCGACAGCACTTGCACGTTTATGAGGTTGTACGAGCCGTGAAGCAATAACAGCGCCTACTCCAAAGAAAGTACCGTGACATAATGCTGTAACTAAACGAGCTCCCATTAAAATTCCATAGCTGGGTGCAATAATAGCAATTGCATTTCCGAGAATAAATAAAAGCATAAGTAAACAAAGCAGAAGCTTTTGAGGAAGTCGATGAGTAAAAATGGTTAAAATTGGCGCGCCGATTGCTACTCCTAACGCATAGCTTGTAATTAGCTGGCCAGCAGTCGAAATGCTAACATGAAGGTCTTCCGCAACGTTAGGAAGTATCCCCATAATAACAAATTCCGTCATTCCAATAGCAAAAGCTCCAAGAGTCAACGAGATGAGAGCAATTGGAAAGGAATCTTTCTTACTGATCTGCTCATTAGCATGCATTGTATTCATGTGTGATCACCCTTTCTGTCTATAAAATTTATATCTCCTTGAAAAGAAGTCAATTACTAATAATACTTAAGTGATGGAGCTTTGACAACCAAAAAAGCTGATGTAAGCGGTATCTTTTAGAATTCCGTTTATCTTTATCATATATGAAGACAGTCAGACATAAATTTATTGACAGAATAAAGTTTAGTCCTATAAACTATTTTTAAAGTTGAATAGTTTATACCTATAAACTAAATGAGCAAAGGAG
>NZ_JBFULJ010000760.1:0-1858 GCF_056400385.1 Priestia sp. P5_B4 | reverse complement strand
TACATGTTCATGCTTTTTTTGAAAGTCAACGAACGCTGACAAATACGTATTCCAGTTTTCCTTCATTTCTTTTAACGATGACGTGTTAGCATGTTTTTCTGTTAGTTGAAAAAAGTCGTTTCTAAACGCTATCATATCCGCTTCAGAAAAAAGTTCTTTTCCGAAAAGCTCTGTCACATTCCTATGTATGCTTGTTAATTGTTCAATCTGTCTCGTATTGCTTTGACGCTTTTTTATGTACTCGGGATAGTCGCTTGAAAGAAACGTCACCATTGTATATTCACTGTTGTTCATGTTGTACTCTGTACGTTCTTTTTCCAGTTCGTCATACACTTTCTGCAGATGACGTTCTACTATGGAGAGAAATTTTTCTTTATCCATCCCCTCTACTTCTTCTTTTAGCATGTTTAAAGATTCCGTTTCTCCAATAAGAAATTCCTTTTCATTATATAACTGTATCCATGCTTCTAGCAGCTGCGCTGCTGATTCATTCCAGTGGCTTGTATTCATTGTTTGCTTCACCTGTTGTTTTTATTTTTATCCTTTCTTAACTATACAGGAATTGAACAGAAATTCTATTACAGTTTTATTACTCTTGAAAAATCAGGTTTAAGCTTTCTAGAGCCGCTTCTAACGTTTGTTTGTCTCCTTGGTCATAGCTGTGTGCCGCCAGCACTACGGTTGTAAATACGGCTTTCCACTTTGCCAGTCTGTGCGTTTCTTCGTCTACTTTTCCGTACTCTTTAAAAAAACGTGCTCTTCCTTTAGGAGGTAAAAAGCTGTAGCCAATCGCTAGGTCAACTGCCGGGTGACCAATATGAACATCTCCCCAGTCAATGATGCCTGAAACCATATTGGTTTGATCAACAATCATGTTTTTAATATGAAGATCTCCGTGAACCAGTACGTTTTTTTCTTGATAGTGAATTTCTTGTATGTCATTTACATAGTTTTCAAGAATAGCTTGTTTCGAATAAAGACTACGCTCTTTCATTTGCTTGACATATTTCTCTAGCGCCGGCTTTCGCTTCATCATATCAAGTCGATTCAGCTCATCAAACGGCACGCCGAGCTCTTGGGCTTTTAAATGAGGATAGTGATGCAGTGTGCGAAGAAATCTTGCCAGTACAGAAGCAGATTGTATGCGCTCTTCTTCTGTTAATCTTGCAGGCGGAGTTCCTTGCACGTAGTGATAGCCCGTAAAAGGCCAAGGATAGCCTGCATTCGGCTTACCGAAAAAAATGGGCTCTGCAATGGATAGCGGCAGCTGAGAAGCAAGGCTTGGTAAAAGCTGATTTTCTGTTTTTAATAGTCCTACTGCGAGTTCTCGTCTTGGAAACCTGAAAACAAAGCGGTCGTTTACTTGATAAACCGTATTGTCAAAGCCGTAGCCAAGCAGCGAAATTGTAGCGGGCGCAAGTTCTGGAAACTGCGTCTCGGTTAGCGTTTTGGCAAGCGGTGCTGATACAATTTGTTCTGCATCCCATGTATTTGGCACTGTGATCACCTTTCTTTGATATTGATTTTGTATGTAAAGTATACTATAAATAATTTTGCCCATAAAAACCCTCTGACGCAAAGCCAGAGGGTTTCAGTCAATATATAAATAAGATAGTTGCCTTAGAACGGCGCACCCCATTTCTAAGTTAGTAGCCTACGGTACGTTTACTACTTAATACGTACACCAAAATACCTCATCGACCGTTTCTTCAACGTGCTCCACCTTAATAAAGTTCAATAAAAGGTCAGTTCGGTCAGTTCCTGTATACTCATTTTTGTCAACATTATAAAATTGAATAAGCTCCACCTTGTACATACCGTTTTTAATATCAATTTTATACTTAGAACAGTTTTCATC
>NZ_JBFULJ010000759.1:0-1858 GCF_056400385.1 Priestia sp. P5_B4 | reverse complement strand
GGTGAAGGGTAGTATCATGGTTTAAATTATTCATTGCAATATTCCTCCTCTACAACTTGTCCTATTATAAAACAAATTAATTTGTAATATAACCCACAATGTTAAAATTATTACTTTTAACCTATTATTTTACTGTTAATAATACATTTGGAATTCCCTCTGTTTATTTAGTTTATAAAAAATCAAGATTTAATAACATAGGTATGCTAATAAAGGCATAAAAAATGAATGGTGGGTACATTCAAAGTTAATCTTTATTTATGAAGTACATTTGAAAGGATTTTTATTAATGAAAGAGGACGAATCACTTAAAGAAGACTTAATAATCGATAATATGGGGAGGGTAAAGATACCACCCCTGTTTTTAAAGCATGTTAATATCCAGCCATCTGCTACAATACAATTCTTTACCTACAAAAATTATTTTATTATGAAGCAGATTGAAGCTTCACCGGTATTTTTAGAGAAAAAAATGAAGTTGAACAATTTAATTAGAACTATCGATCATTTAGGCTATATTGTAATTCCAAAGATACTCCGTGAAATACATGATATGAATTTATGTGAAAAAATAGGAGTGAAATTAATTAACAAGAGTATTATTTTCTACAAAAAAAGAAAACAGAATAAATCCCCAGGTCTAATAAAAGAGCCTATAGAACCTGAATTAAATAGGTTATCTTTACTTGAAATAAAAGAAGGGAAGATAAGGCTTCCTAATTTTTTATTGGAATCATTTAATCTAGAAGTAAGTATGCAATTACAGTTTTTTACTAAAGACCAAGGCACCATTGTTGCAAAAAAACACCGATATGAGTTTTTTACAGAAGGAAATCTTTTCTTTACTGGGCAATCGCGCGTAGTAAACAAAGATAAATACTTAAACATCCCTAAAAAGCTAAGGAATTATTTAAACGTCAATAACGGTGACGTTTTGGAAGTTAAAATAGAAGGAGATAAGTTAGTTATAAAGAAAGCTACTTAGAACGAAATACGAGTTAAAAACTTATATCCAGAAGAAATGGATGTTTTCTTTTATAGTTGAATTCAGGTTACTAATAATTTTGTAATAGAAGGAAACCTACTTTATTATTTATAATAACATCCCTGTTTTTATCAAAGAGACAGTTGAGAACAATACTCTTATTAAATAAGTTGGCTTTTTCAATGAGAACCAATACAAGTAGGGAAATGAGCATTTCTCTAAAGTGCTGAAATTTGCAAGTTATACGCAAAATAATAGTTAATTTCCTCAGATATCGTTTCTCTGCATATTAAAATCGCCGATTAACTAGGTTTTTATTTAATATTTGTCCGACAAATCACAAGCTTATTTTATACTAATATTAAGCATGTAGATACAGATTTCATAAAGAAACCAAAAAAGGCTATCTCAAATGAACTGAACCCAAAAAGTTAGACCCTGGACTTGTCAATATTTTGGACTTGTCAATATTTATTGGACACTAAGTTAAGATACTATGATGAATAGGCTTTTTCGTATTCAATAGGGGAAAGATAATGCAGAGAAGAATGCATTCTTTTGGTATTGTAATAGAGCTCTATATATTTAAATACTTCTTTTCGAGCTTGTTCTGGTGTYGTAAAYTTGGCACCATGAATGAGCTCTCTTTTTATGGTCTTATAAAAAGRTTCCATTAAYGCATTATCRTARGGRTTTCCTTTTCTRCTRACACTTGAAACAGCACCATACTTTTTCAGTATGGCTTGARARTTAYYACCYGTATATTGGGATCCCTGGTCTGTATGGATAATTAATCCTGTTGGAGGATGTTCTTTGTTATATCCTTGTAAAAAAGCGTCTATCACAAGAGAATCTTTCATCCCTGTACTCATA
>NZ_JBFULJ010000758.1:0-1858 GCF_056400385.1 Priestia sp. P5_B4 | reverse complement strand
CTTTTGCTCCATACGCTGAAGCCTTTTTTCATTTGCCCCCTGCTTTTGAATCAACCTTTTTAAGCCTATAATAAATGCAATTATTACTCCTGCTATTCCTATCAGGATAAGCATCATAAGAATTTGAAAAATCATATCACCTATATTAACCATAGTTCCACCTTTAATCTATTTTTTTACATTATATCATTTTTTTGGTTATTTTTGTTTTATTTTATAAAAAAAGCTCTCAATGCTGAGAGCTTCATTTACTATCTTCATCGTAAACTGTCCACTTTTCCTGTTTGATTTGATTGGAAACATTAATCAGTTTATTTTTCACTCGGTCCTTTTCCGAGCCTGTTAAAGGCGTAGGTCGGTAGTCGTTTCGTGCTGTTGTGGAAGAAATACGGAATGGAATGACGTTGATGTCTTTATTCGTCGTTAGCTTTCCATCTTTAATCGTAAATGTCTGCTGAAATACAAATGTATCTTTATCACTTGGATTTTTGTTTCCGCCAAACATAAAGTTTCCTAAGCTATAGACAATAAATTTATTTTTGTACTCTTCAATTCCTTGAACAACATGAGGATGATGACCTAAAATTAAATCTGCTCCGTTATCAATTGTATATTTCGCCAATGCTTGCTGCGCTGTATCAGGAACATAGTGTCGTTCAGACCCCCAGTGGAAATGCACAATGATAATTTTAGCTCCTTTTTCTTTTAAAGACTTAATTCCGTCTTTAATCTGGCTTCTTATTTCTTTGGTGTCATCCCAGCCCGGATATCCAAGCAATCCTACTTTGACTCCTTTTACCGTTGTGATGTATGTATCTTCATAGCCAAAATAGCCTATTCCGCTTTTCTTTAAGTTCTCTCTTGTATCATCATATCCTTGCTGTAAATAATCGCGTGTATGATTATTAGCTAAGTTAACGGTTTCAATACTTCCTTGTTTTAAAATATTCACAAAAGAAGGATCACCTTTAAAACGAAATGTTTTACTTGCTTTTTCGGTCGCCTTTGTCAGCGTTGTTTCTAAATTAACCGTTGTTAAATCATCTTGTTCAAAAATCGACTTTACATTTTGCGTAAAATATGGAAGGCCATTTCTTGCCGCTACGTCATTAAAAGTAGAATCATAGCTGAAGCTTTCATCATTTCCTAAAGTAAAATCTCCCGCTGCGCTAATTTTAATGGTTGTATTAATGCCCTCTTTTTTTTCTTTTTTTGTCGCTTCTTCTTTAGATTTTACAGCTTCTTCTTTTTTCTGCGGTTCAAAAGATGTTTGTTCTCCTGCTCCTCCGCATGCTCCTAGTAAAAAACACAAACTTCCATAAATAACAGCTTTTTTTAAATACTTATTCATGTAACGTTAAAACCCCTTTTTACGTTTTAATAACTGTGTTTGGACATGGTGTTTAATGTACATTTCGCCAAATACATACAATCTTCCTGTTATATCGGCAAAATAAGTGAAATTTTTATAAAAAAAGGAAATTCCTATCTTCTTTTTGAGTTAAAACAAGAGGCTTTTTTAATACAAGCGCTATAAAGAAAACTGATGACCTTTGATAAACGTCAAGGAATTTACAAAAATATAGAGGTTTTCAAAGATCACCTAAAATAAAAAACCTCCTTTGCTCATGCAAAGAAGGTTTTATCTAAACTTAACAAATCGAATCATTAGATTTAGGGTTTTTGAGTCCAAATATCGGTCGGATAAATAGTGCTAAGCCTGTGCCAAGCATCGCCATAACCATCCATACCCATCCATGAAGACTAAATGAAGCAATGCCGCCAAAGTAAGCGCCGATGTTACAGCCAAAAGCAAGACGCGCACCATACCCCATTAAAAGGCCGCCAACAACAGCTG
>NZ_JBFULJ010000757.1:0-1859 GCF_056400385.1 Priestia sp. P5_B4 | reverse complement strand
CTTCAATCAGTGCTTCCACTTCTTCAAACTTTGTGACGTCCGTTTGCACAAATAAAGCGCTCCCTCCAGCTTCTTCAATTTTTTGAAGGGTATCTTTTCCTTTCCCTTTATCATAATCAGCAATGACCACCGCGTCTCCTTTTTGCGCAAACTTTAAGGCAGTTTCTTTGCCAATTCCGCTTGCTCCTCCTGTAATAACCGCTACTCGTTTTTGCTGCATGTTTCTCCCTCCTTGATAAAAGTTCCTTTCTTTTACATTATAGCATTCTTTTTTATACCATCCGCTTCTATTAGTCACCTCATTGCTATGAAATTAGCCGAGTTAGGCATAGGTGAACGCTTTTTTAATAAAAATCAGCGTGTGTACAAGCAGTTTGTCATTTTTTGCATTTACTATAGTGTAAGGAGGTGATAGCTATGCATGAACACACAGGTAATGTATCTATCCCACGTCCTCCGGATGTGGTGACAATTCTGTGGGAGCGAAATCCTTTGGATAGACAAGCTCCTCGTACTGTCGTAGAAGCAACAATAATCGGCAGCGCAAAGCCTTGTGGACGCTTGTTAGCTCAAGGTCAGCGCTACCGAAGTGCAGCACATTGTTTGCTTGATAACGGCTTTGAACAAATTACTGCTGAAAGATTAGGAGTATTTGGAGTAGCTGTATTTGTTAGAGAGTATTAAAATAGAAAAAAGGGACCTTTCTGTAAGTTTAGAAAGGTCCCTTGATACGTATTATGCGTGGAAATTCGTGCCGTCTGTTACAGCTTCGATTACACCAGCGCGAATGACAAAGTCACCAAAGTGCTCGCCTTCTTCTCTCTCTTTTGCATAGCGAGGAAGCAAGACGCGCAGTTCGTTTAAAATTTCTTCTTCACTGATATTTTCACGGTACATTTTACTTAAGCGGCTGCCATCAAATGCTGCTCCAAGATACATATTGTATTTACCCGGCGCTTTACCGATAAAAGCAATTTCACCTAAAGCAGGACGTGCACAGCCGTTAGGACAGCCCGTCATACGAATGGTAATTTCTTTATCGCGAAGGCCGTTTTCATCTACAATTGCTTCAATTTTCTCAAGAAGAACTGGGAGATAACGCTCAGCTTCTGCCATCGCAAGCCCGCATGTTGGAAGCGATACACAAGCTAATGAGCTGCGGCGAAGAGCCGAATAATGCTTGCCGTCAGTTAATCCATATTGTTCGATGAGATCACTAATTTGTTTTTTCTTTTCAGTTGATACGTTCGCGATAATTAAATTTTGATTGGCCGTTAAACGGAAATCACCGCTATGAACTTTTGCAATTTCACGAAGACCCGTCATAAGCTTATAGTCTTCAAAGTCAGCAATACGTCCGCCTTGAACAAAAAGAGTAAAGTGCCATTTTCCTTTTACACCTTTTTCCCAGCCGTAGCGGTCGCCGTTATGATCAAAGTGATAAGATTTTGCTTCGTCTAAGCTCCAGCCCAGACGATTTTCAAGCTCTTCTTTTACCGTTTCTAATCCAAGACGATCAACCGTGTATTTAAAACGCGCGTTTTTACGTACAGAGCGGTTTCCATAATCACGTTGAATCGTAATGATTTTTTCAGCTACTTCTAGAATTTGATCAGGTCGACAGAACCCAATCACTTTTGCAAGCTGAGGGTAAGTTGCTTTATCTCCGTGCGTCATACCCATACCGCCGCCGATTGCTACGTTAAAACCAACAAGTTTCTCGTCTTCTAAAATGGCAATAAAGCCAAGGTCTTGTGAATACACGTCAATATCGTTAGACGGTGGAACAGCTACGCCAATTTTGAACTTTCTTGGCAAATAGAGCGGACCATACATTGGTTCCACTTCTTCTTCTACTT
>NZ_JBFULJ010000756.1:0-1860 GCF_056400385.1 Priestia sp. P5_B4 | reverse complement strand
AAGATAGTTAATGGATAAACTTGTTCACTTAAATCGAAGGGGGAAATGACAAATGGTCCAAACTAGTACTAATAAAATTAATTATTTTGAAAGCGCAAACAAAGTTTTATACGAAGGTAAAGATTCTAAAAATTCTTTAGCTTTTAAATACTATAATCCTGAAGAAGTAGTAGGCGGTAAAACAATGAAAGATCAGCTGCGTTTTTCTGTTGCTTACTGGCACACGTTTACAGCAGATGGTACGGATCCTTTTGGTGCAGCTACTATGCAAAGATCTTGGGATAGATATGATGGAATGGATTTAGCAAAAGCTAGAGTTGAGGCAGCTTTTCAACTTTTTGAAACATTAAATGTTCCATTCTTCGCATTTCATGATCGAGACATTGCTCCTGAGGGCAGTACGTTGCAAGAAACAAATAAAAATCTTGATGTTATCGTCACTATGATCAAAGAATATATGCAAACAAGTAACGTAAAGTTATTATGGAACACAGCGAATATGTTTACAAATCCCCGGTTCGTTCATGGTGCAGCTACTTCTTGTAATGCAGATGTATTTGCTTATGCGGCGGCTCAAGTAAAAAAGGGGCTTGAAACAGCAAAAGAATTAGGSGCAGAAAATTATGTATTCTGGGGCGGCCGTGAGGGATATGAAACACTGCTTAACACAAATTTACAGTTAGAGTTAGATAACTTAGCTAGATTTATGCATATGGCTGTAGATTACGCAACCGAAATTGGATATACGGGGCAGTTTTTAATTGAACCTAAACCTAAAGAGCCTACGACACATCAGTATGATACCGATGCAGCAACAACTATTTCATTTTTAAGACAATACGGATTAGATAAATACTTCAAACTTAATCTAGAAGCTAACCACGCAACGTTAGCTGGGCATACATTTGAACACGAATTACGAGTAGCTAGAGTACAAGGCTTCTTAGGATCAGTGGATGCAAACCAAGGTGACCCTCTTTTAGGCTGGGATACAGATGAATTCCCAACGGATTTATATTCTACAACGCTAGCAATGTATGAAATCCTGCAAAATGGAGGGCTGGGAAGCGGAGGATTAAACTTTGATGCCAAAGTACGCAGAGGTTCTTTTGAACAAGACGATTTACTCTATGCTCATGTAGCAGGAATGGATGCGTTTGCTCGAGGATTGAAAGTAGCACATAAATTAGTAGAAGATCGTGTTTTCGAAAATGTTATCAACGAGCGCTACAGCAGCTTTAAAGAGGGAATTGGGCTTGAGATTGTGGAAGGAAAAGCTAACTTCCATACACTGGAGCAGTACGCGTTTAAAAATCCGAATATTATGAATAAATCAGGAAGACAAGAACGATTAAAGGCTATTTTAAATCAATATATTTTGGAAGTTTAAAAACAAACGAGAGTAGAAACGATTTCTACTCTCGTTTATAAACGCGGAGGTATTAAGATGAAATATGTAATTGGAATTGATCTAGGAACAAGCGCCGTAAAAACGGTTTTAGTTGATACAAAAGGCAAGATTTGCGCTGTGGTTTCTAAGGATTATCCTCTCCTTCATGAAAAAACAGGGTATAGCGAACAGAATCCAGAAGAATGGGTTCAGCAGACGGCTAGTGCTTTAAGTGAATTAATTGCTAACGCTAATATAAAACCCGAAGATATAGAAGGAATTAGTTATTCTGGACAAATGCATGGCCTTGTGCTGCTGGATGAAAACTATAACCTATTACGTAACGCCATTTTGTGGAATGACACAAGAACAACAGAACAATGTCATCATCTCTATAAAGTCATTGAAGAAAAACGTCTTTTAAAGATAACAAAAAACCAGGCTTTAGAAGGATTTACTCTTCCTAAGTT
>NZ_JBFULJ010000755.1:0-1861 GCF_056400385.1 Priestia sp. P5_B4 | reverse complement strand
TCAATATCCTATTGGGAACTTTATCGTGAAAGAAAATATTCAGCCAGAAGATATTCAAGGGTGGATTCATGACATTGGATATGCACCAAAGCAATTAGCTGATGCTGTAGAAGGACTGACCAAAGAACAATTAGCTACGCCTTATCGAGAAGGCGGTTGGACATTAAGTCAAGTTGTCCATCATTTAGCTGACTCTCATATGAATGCTTATACTCGTTTTAAATTAGGCTTAACAGAACATGAGCCTACTATTAAGGCCTATGATGAAGTGGCTTGGTCGGATCTTCCTGACAATGATTTACCTATAGAAATTTCGCTCCAACTTTTTTCAGCTTTACATAAGCGTCTTCATAAATTGTTAAACTCACTTGATGAAAAAGATTTGAAGAAAATGATCCACCATCCTGAAAACGGACAAGTGACGATTGAGCAATTAATAGCTACTTATGCCTGGCATGGAAAGCATCATGTTGCTCATATTACGACATTAAGAAACCAAAGAGGATGGTAGAATGGCATTTAACATACATTAGAACCCAAAACGCTCTTTTTAAAAGCTTTTTGGGTTTTGATAAATGACATTTTGCTGACTAAAGAGTATACAGTTTAAAACCAGAAGCTCTCTCTCCGTGAGTTAAGGAAGTTATCTCTAATCCTGAATAGTAATTCATTCATCCTGTATCTGGCCATTATATTGTACGATGACGACTTAATTCTATAAGCCATCAGATCTGACTTTTGAAACACCTAAGGCAAGGTTTTTCCACAAAGTTTGTTCAACCACTTCGGCGTCCACCGTACGACAATCAACAATGAGTATGACTTCCGAATGTTTGCCGCGTGAGAGCCGTTGATTTTTCCTGATTACTTTAAACATAAATAGTTTAATTCCTAGTCCTAAGATAAATCCGATAAAAGCACTAATTATTCCCCAGTAGATGGGACCCCAGCTTAGTTTAAACCCAATGCTTGCACCGATGACTGAAAAGGCTGTGGCTAGAGCCATTCCTAGGTCAATAAGAGAAACTCCATCGGCTCGATGAAGGCTATCAAAAATCCGGCGATCTTCCGTTCGATTATTAAGAGGGACAATAAATATATCTTCTATTTTTATCCCTTTTTTTTCTAGCTCTGAAACAGCTAATTCTATGTAACTGGAGTATTCAAATGTAGAAAAGACCTGCATGTTTTCACTCCACCTTTTTTCCTTTCGCAATACAAAAGCTTGGATGTTGATATGTTTTTTCAAAAAAGTTTTTCTGCACTCTTTCAGCAAGTTTATTATTCTCAACCGTATTTATATAGGAATCGAAGGTAGCAAAACCATATAGAGAAGGGAAAAATAACAGCCATTCTTTATTTAAAACGGAAGTAGCCTGTTTTATTTCTCCTAAAAATAGAAAAGAAATTCCTTCAAGCAGGTGAGAGTAATAAAAGAAAACAACTGCCCAAATGATAACAAAGAAAGCACCAATGATGCGATGAATATAGAGTTGTCCTAGACCTGGCATCACCAAGGACCAGAAAACGGATAGGATGGGATTCCGTTTATCTAAATAGTTTATTTCCATGGCTCCTATACTAAAGGTGTTGAACTGATGGTTTTCTCGTTCAGCTAACACGTATATTCTATTTAAATCAACGGTTGTTCGGTAACTATCCCATATAGCAAAAATATAAACGGGAATATAAATAAGAAGCCATCTTGTATTAAGTACGTCTTTGGCCATATCAATGTTTCCTTGAAAAGAATAAATCATAGCTAAATTTACATGAGATTCAAGGTTTATGACGACTTCCCATACAAATAACACAAAGCCGCGAAGGTATTTAGACAGTAGTAGGTGCCCAAACCCTGGAA
>NZ_JBFULJ010000754.1:0-1866 GCF_056400385.1 Priestia sp. P5_B4 | reverse complement strand
CATTAACAAACGGTATGAATATATGGGCGAAGAAACACGAAAGAAAATTAAAGAAGCGATTGATACACTCGGCTATCAGCCCAATTATCTAGCAAGGAGCTTAAAACAAAAGCGAACGTCAATGATTGGGATTATTGTCGCGAATATTATGCACAGATTTTCTACTGAAGTCATTCGTGCAATTGAAGACTATTGCCATTCACAAGATATACATGCCATCATCTGTAACGCAGATGATGACCCTGATAAAGAAAAGAAATATATTAATATGTTAAAAGCAAAGCAAGTAGATGGCCTTATTTTATTTCCAACGGGAGCCAATACTTCTCTTTATGAGCAGATGATCAAAGAAGAATATCCGGTTGTTATTATGGATCGCAAAATTCATGATGTAAAAGGAAAAATTCCATCCGTAGTGGCGAAYAACCAAGAAGCCACAAAACAGGCTATTTTGCATCTCCTCGAGCTTGGACATAAGCATATAGCGATTATTACAGAACCATTAACTATTACACCTCGGATTGAACGTGTAGAAGGGTACAAAGAAGCGTTAACATCAGCCAATATGCCTGTAAATGAATCCATGATTATCAATTGCAAAAAAGCGGACATGCAAAAAGCGCTTGAGAAGCTATTTGCAGCAGATAATTCGCCGACAGCGCTGCTTGCTGGAAACGATTTAGTATTCATTGAAGTGCAGAAATTTATTAAACAACACGGATTTAATATCCCAAATGATTTATCTTTAATTGTTTATGATAATATTCCTTACGCAGATGTAGCAACGCCTGCTGTTACGACGATTTCGCAGCCAGCTTTTGATATGGGAACAAAAGCAGCAGATTTACTTATTAAACAAATTTTAAAAGAAAAGATAGCTTATGAAGAGTACCAGTATGAGTGTGAATTAATTATTCGAGAAACAACTTTGTCGCATTAAACTAAAAAGAGCGCCTATGGCGTGCTCTTTTTAGCTCATCAAAATATTGGTTTTTTTTACGCAGTTACTAAACCGGTTTAGTAGAAAGTGAGGAGAAAAAATATGAAGATACAATTAGCATTAGATCGTGTCACAATTGAAGAAGCTATTATCCTTGCCAAGCTGGCAGAACCCTCTGTTGATTGGATTGAAGTAGGTACATCTCTTATAAAAGAGTATGGAATTGAAAGCATTTATAAAATCAAACAGGCATTTCCGCACAAGACGATTGTAGCAGATATCAAAACGATTGATAACGCAGAGTATGAGTTTACAATGTGCTATCAAGCAGGTGCAGATATAGCAACAGTCATGGGTGTATCACCTTTACCTACGATAGATACTTGCGCAAATGTCAGCGAAAAATGGAATAAAAAAATGATGGTTGATTTATTAAACACGTCAAGCAGCTCGCAAAAGCAAGTGGGTATTTATAGAAGCGCTATTTTTTGCCATCATATCAGCAAAGACGAGCAAGAAAAAGAAGGAAAATCGCTGAGTCAAATAAATTTGCGGCAATATTTTCATTCAGATGCCCAAATAGCAGTAGCAGGAGGAATTAATCCAACCTCAGCAGCATCATTACTTCAAATGAAGGCGGACGTCGCGATTATTGGATCAGCGATTACAAAAAGTGCGGATGTGGCAAAAGCATCTGCTGAATTTCAAAACTTATTTATGAGCAGGGGGAACGTATAATGACAAAAGCACAAACGATTTTAGACGAAATTACGGCCGTAATGAATCACATAAAAGAACCGCAAATAGAAGAAGTAGCGTTTTCACTTTACCAAGCAAAACGAATTTTTGTTATAGGCGAAGGCCGCTCTGGGTTAATGGGCAAATCGTTTGCGATGAGACTCATGCATTTAGGTGCGACAGTATAT
>NZ_JBFULJ010000753.1:0-1866 GCF_056400385.1 Priestia sp. P5_B4 | reverse complement strand
CTTTACGTGAATATCCAGAAAAAGATCTAGTCCTTCTATTATTGGAGTTCAAATCACAATTAATAGAGGAAATAGATAGTGAGGACGAAGATCTAATCTAACTACAAGAGCTAACAAAGAATCCGCCTCTGGAATTAAATAATCAAATCTTAAATGCAACGGAAGCAGCTCTAATCAATTATTTCAAACCTGAGTACAATAAGAAGCTCAATAATGATTTTCCTAGTGGAGAAGATCATGGATTACACTATCGTTCCGTTACTGTACAGGTTCATCCCGATATTATGGGATTAAAGCTATTCTCAAAGGAAAAGACATACCTATCAAATGAGCGTATTGTCTCTCCTCTTTTACATTCAAAAATTTAAGAGGAATTTTTGAGACCTATTGTTAAGTTTGTAATAGGTCTTTTTTTATTACAAACAAACTAAAATACTACTCTATATAGTTGTTATTTTGTTATGATAGAAAGGATTGTACTGCTGCTATAGCGAATCAAACAACAAGTGAAACCAAAGGAGGGTCGCTATGTCGAGTGAAGATAATTATTCAAAAGTGTATTATTCACCAAGCGATTTGACTGCTATGCTAGCTATAAAAGAATCTACTTTACGAAAGTATGCATATCAGCTTGAAAGAGCCGGATGGAGTTTTGGTAAAAACGATCAAGGTCATAGACAATATAGTGATAAAGACATTATGGCGATTCGAAGATTAATTAGTGCTAAAGTTAACACTAGCATGACGCTAGAACAAGCTGCAAACGAACTCGTACCAATACTTAAAGGAGAAGGTATAGCAGTACCCGTTACAGTAAATCAAACACAAAATGACCAGCGTAATGATGATATGGCAGCGTTGTCCAAACGTATAGATGAACAAACAGAACTTATTAACAAACAGACTGAGTTCATTAAGTTATTATCAGAACGTCTTGAAGAACGTGATACATATATACAAAAGAAATTTGAAGAACAGGATAAAAGGTTAATGGATCGCGATAATCGGCTTATGGAAGGTATAAGAATGCTTCAAGAGCAACGGGAAGAACAGAATGAATCCATGAAACTTATCGCAGCTGCTACAGATAAACTAGAGGAGCAAAAGAAACAAGGTTTTATCGCTCGTTTGTTTGGAAGAACATAAGGGAACGGTAAAACCTCTTTTGTTATTTGCATAGTTAAATATAAAATACATTTCATAAATCCTTTTTAAATCTCAGAGACAATCTGAGGTTTTTTGTTTTTTATACTAGCACAATCTTTTTTTATACGTTATAGCGATTAAAAAGTATTTTTTTAATGAAAATTACTCGTTATAGCGATATGTCGGCTAATGAAGTTTGTTGAAATAACGTTTAAGGATATTTTATAGCATAACCCGTTACAACCATTATAGCGTTATACGTATAGCATAACGATGATATATCACCGTTTTAGTTGATCTTTAGTTCAACATGAATCAGATTAAACAAAGACTTTGATATTGTTAGTTAAACCTATTAATCTATTAAGTTCACTTATTCGATATCGAAAAGTGCTTCTTATAACTCAAGTTTAACTTGCGAACCATTAGGTTCAACTTGGATTATTAATCATATTTTTTGTGTATATCTGGTATGATTACTGGGAATAGATATAAAAAATAAAAAAATAATATTCCAATATAAAGATAGCTTTTTAATCATTTTTTTCATTGTAAAGAAGGTTATTCTCCTTTAAGTAGGATTTTCTATTTTTTTTAAGTAGTTTAAAATCATAACATATCCACAACAAAGACCGCCCATTATGTATTAGTGTATAAGGCGGTCTTAACTGCATTATGTATTAGTGTATAAGGCGGTCTTAACTGTATTCATGCTATATG
>NZ_JBFULJ010000752.1:0-1871 GCF_056400385.1 Priestia sp. P5_B4 | reverse complement strand
CACTGATGCAAATGCATAAAAGGATGTTAAAATATGCGTAGATAAGTCAAAAGCGGACATAGATGTCGGGGCAGGCTTGTATTCGTAGTGACCTGCTTCAATTTTGTTGATTAATTCATTAGTTACGTTTCGATGTGCTAAAAAGTGATGAGTCATTTGTTCAACTGTCATGATAAAAGGCTCCTTTATTATGTATTCGCTTCTGAGTATAGCATCTGGAAATCAGAAAGCGAAGAAAAAACTTTAACAAAAAGAAAAACAGCTGCACGTGAGCAGCTGCTTTTCTTTTTATTAGAAATTACGTTGTTTTAATTCTTCAAGCAATAACTCCATACCTTCGCGGCTTAAAGTTAATTTGCCATCTGCGATTGTTACGTTGTCAGAAGATACTTCGCCAGTAATCGCACAAGCACCGTTCGGCTCATATTTCTTTAAAATAATTCGATCTGTTTCGACAAAAATTTCAACAGGATCTTTTACATCTATTTCAAGAACACGTCTTAACTCTTTAGGAATTACGATACGACCTAAATCATCTACTTTTCTTACAATACCAGTCGATTTCATTTTTTAATCACCTTTACTTTTATATTTTATTGAGTACGCAAAATATTATTTTTGGAATTTCTAAGATGATTATATACTAGATAACCGCTAAATTTGTCGAAGTTATTAATATGTAAATGAACTGTAATATTATTGAAATATTATCTGTAAATACAAATCCTCCTACAATATGGAATATGTAGGGCTCTTTGTATGATATAGGAGATGCAGGAATTAATTACATTTGACATACAATTTTTTTTATGTTTATACAGCAGCGTGGGGGTAGAGTACATCTAAGCGTGAAAGCAAACAAGTTGAAAAAATGAAGCAAATATGATTAAATTTAAAAAGTAACTTGCTCAAAATAATTAAATCGTAATGATTACGTATTTCAAATAAAAATTATTAAAACGAAAGGATGACAAAGAGTTTGGCTAAAAAATCAAAAGTGGTAAAAGAACAAAAACGTCAAGAGATGGTAGCGAAGTATGCGCAATTACGCCAAGAGCTGAAGGAAAAAGGAGATTACGAAGCGTTAAAAAAATTGCCTAGAGATTCTTCACCAACGCGTTTAAATAATCGCTGCCGCGTTACCGGTCGTCCGCGAGGCTATCTTAGAAAATTTGAAATGTCACGCATCGCGTTTAGGGAATTGGCCTACAAAGGACAAATTCCAGGGGTTAAAAAAGCAAGCTGGTAGTATAAAAGCCCTCATTATGAGGGCTTTTATTATYTATTAGCTGCAAAATATCGAGCAATCCCTTGGTAAATACCTGTAGATATTTGCTGCTGATACGCGTTAGAAGAAACAATTTGCTCATCGTGAGCATTTGATAAAAAGCCTAATTCAAGAAGTACAGCCCGCTGGTTGTTTTCTCGAGTAACATAATAATCTCCAAAACGAACCCCCATATCCTTCATAGAAGGCGCGTTTTCAGCCATGCTTTCTTGAATGTATTTTGCTAATTCTTTATCTTTAGATTCACTGTAATAAAATGATGCGATGCCGTTTGCAGAAGATGAAGTAGACGCGTTATAGTGAATGCTGATAAATGCATCTGCATGCTTTGCTTCACTAACATTCACCCGTCCGCTCAGTGAAATAAAAGTATCGTTTGAACGCGTCATAAATACATTTGCTCCAGCATTAGCTAAGCGGCTTGCCACAAGTTTTGCTGTTGTTAACGCTAAATTTTTCTCAATCGATGACTTGCCTGAAGTGCCAGGATCATATCCGCCGTGCCCAGCGTCTACTACAATAATTTTATCTTTTAAAGCAGCAGATGAGGAAGGCAAGCTAGCTGAAGTTGTAGAATCAGCCG
>NZ_JBFULJ010000751.1:0-1875 GCF_056400385.1 Priestia sp. P5_B4 | reverse complement strand
GAAGACGCTGACATGTACTTTGAACTCCGTCTTCGTGCTTTAAAAGATCATCCCGAAAGTTTTATTTTAAGTTATGAAGAAGAATATGAAAAAGAAATTGCTGACATCCGAAATTATTTTCCAAGCAGCCAATCAGAATTTGTAGTAGGAGCTTTTATGGAAAAACAGCTTGTGGGGATCGTAGGGTTTCAGCAGCAAAAGCCTTTAAAAGTTCAGCATAAGGGAGATATTTGGGGGATGTACGTAGCCCCTGAAGCAAGGGGGAAGGGTCTTGGAAAGAAGCTGTTAAAAACCGCTGTTGAACAAGCTTTTTCAAAAACAAATGTTTTGCAAATCTACCTGGCCGTCGCTGCTAAAAATGAAGGAGCAAAAGCCCTATACAAAAGCCTCGGTTTTACTTCTTATGCGTATGAAAAAAGAGCTCTTCAAGTAGATGGTGAATTTATCGATGAAGAGCATATGGTATTGTCTATAAAAAGCCTTTGATCATATCAAAGGCTTTTTTGTGTGGGAAAAATTTAGCTGAAACGTATAGAGATGGAAGCACATTCCCCATAAATATGCTATGATTTAACATATAGGATTATGGAGAGGCGAGGCAGCAGATGGAAAAACTGATTGAATTAAAAAATGTTGCAAAAGTATACAAAAAACATACCGTATTAGAAAACATTCACACGACCCTTTATAAAGGAGAGACTGTGGCGATTGTTGGAAAAAACGGTGCGGGAAAAAGTACGTTTTTAAAGCTAATTGGCGGATTATCTAAACCGACTAAAGGGACAGTTCACCTTCATAAAGAAACCGGTACGCCTGGATTTGTGGTGGAACAATTTCCTCAGGAGCTGCGTTTTACGCTAGCAGGTTATTTGCAGCACATGGGACGAATTCAAGGATTGTCTAAGAAAAAGCGCAGCTCTAGAATTGAAGAGCTGCTCGAAACTTTCGAAATGGTAGAGTTTAGACATGAAGAAATCATTTCTTTTTCAAAAGGAATGAAGCAAAAAGTCAACATGATGCAAGCGCTGCTGAGTTCTTCTAAGCTGCTATTGCTTGATGAACCTCTATCAGGATTAGATGCTCGTGCTCAGCTAGAAGTAGAACGAATTTTTACAAAGCTCAAAGAACGAGGGATGACCATTGTATTTACGTGTCATGAAGAAAGGCTCATTCATGCTGTAGCTGATCGTGTTATCACCATTGGCTCAMAGCGCATTTTAAAAAATGAGCGCGTTCAACTCATTGAGCATTTAACGGTTATTGAGGCAAATGTCATTCTCAATAAGCCGCTTCGCTTATTAAAAGAAAAGTGCACGAAAATTGAACAGCATGGAAACTACTGGATTTTTTATATAGATAAAAAATATGTAAACGAGTTTCTTGCAGAATTGCTTGCTGTTCAAGCTGAAGTTGTAAAGCTATATCATATGGAAAGGGAAGAAATTTAAGATGGGTGCATTGATTCGCTATCATTTTATTACATACATTAAATCGTATCGATATATTCCGCCGCTTGCACTTTATATTATTTCGTTGTGTATGAACTATACATATAGACCGAACCCGGTGCTTGATAGCTTTTTTAATACGGCACTTTTCCTCTTTTTTCTAACCACTTGGTTTACGATGTCGCTGTTTCACGCGGAAGATTCCAGTCAAGAAGTTATTACAAAACTTCACGTAGGGAAAAAGAACAAGTACTTTATGAGCAAGCTTATTAGCTGTATGCTGCTGTTTACATTTTTATCAGCGGTTTCCATTGCTTATCCTGTGCTCCTTAATATGTTTGAAGTGGACATATCCACTAAGCAAATGGCGTTTGGGTTTATTATTCACTGGACGTTTAGTTTGCTTGGTATGAGCATAGGCCTTATT
>NZ_JBFULJ010000750.1:0-1879 GCF_056400385.1 Priestia sp. P5_B4 | reverse complement strand
GCTGATACGTTTACCCAGCTAAATCCTACAATGACAATAAGAAGTGATCCAATTGCTCCAAGGTAACCTGGACCAAATTTGTCATATAAGAATGTCGTTGCAAATGCTGAAATCAGTACCCCAACAAAAAAGTATAAATAAAAATAAGAAAGCGTGGTGTACGATGCATTTTGCACATTTTGCATGACGCCATTAATACCTGCAATGGCTAGAATATACGCCATATGACCGCCAATTGCCATAATTGTACCTGCAACTGGTTTTACGGCTAGCAGCGATTTTAATGGTACTAGCGGATTTTCAGCCGCTAAATCAACTAAGACAAAAATGACAACTAACCCTGCTGCAGCTAGTAAGAACGGCCACACTTGGATAGAAGCAAATCCTTCGTATCTTAGTTCATACAGTGGATAAACTAATAAAATCATAATAAGGCTAAGAATAAAGATACTTTTCTTATCCACTGGACGCTCTTCTTGCTGAGTTGGATCATGAGCAGGTAATACCTTATATCCAATAAACAGACAGACAAGAGAAGCTATTATTCCTAAAACAAAAACCCAGCGCCAATTATCCATGCTAAGAGATACAGCGCCTAAAAAGGCTCCAATCGCCGTCGAACCGAACAGTCCGCCGATCGCTAACACTAAAAAGAAGTTTCGGATTTTATTTGGAAACGAAATCAGCGCGGCTGGAATAATGGTTAAAAACAGCATTCCTGAGCTTAAGCCTTGAATCAGACGACCAAGGGATAAAAACGCCACATTTTCAGAAAAAACGTTGATAATCGAACCTGCTAAAAAGACTAAAACGAACGTTAAGTATGCTTTACGCACGCCATATTTTTTCGCAAGCATCGGACCAATTGGTACCCCAAGTCCAAATGCCAAGTTAGAAATAATAGATGGCAATAGTAAGCTTTGTGTACTCGCATCAAATCGATTTTGAATCAATACTTGATTGACCGTGTAAGATAAATTCAAAAAATACTGAGGGCCAATTGAAAATAGCGTTAAAATCGCCATAATTAAGTATTTAGGTACGCTTAAACCTTGTTTGTCGGAGGCTACTGCTGGATTATTCTGACTCATATTTATTCCTCCTTTTATTAAATTCTTTTCATATGACTAACAATTCCTTACATATTTTATTGTACAAGTTGTATCATGCAAGTTATGGCAGCACTACATATTATACATCTTTTAAAGAAGAAATCAACTTCTTTGTTTCAACTTAAAAAGACTATTTTTCAATAGCCTTTTTGTTCATCTATATGTATTCGCTTTAACATCCATTGCTGCGCCATTTTTTAAAATCGAGATTCAAGCGGGATAAGCTTTTTTCCAGTGCTAAAATCTCTTCTTCCGACCAGTCTTCCAATACTTCAGCATAGGCTTGTTTACGCTTGTTTTGTACATGCTGCAAAATATCTTTTCCTGAATCCGTCATTTCAATTAAACTAATTCGCCCGTTTTCTGGACTTGGAAAGCGGCGAACAAACTGTTTGGTTTCAAGCGCAGATACTTGCCGGCTAGCTGTAGATAAGCTCAGCTTTAAATTTTCAGCTAATGCATTAATCCCGAGCGGACTGCGCTGATCTAGCTCGCTTAACAGTAAATATTCAGAACGGTCCAAGCTTCCAAGCTTAGGACTGTGCGTCGTTGTTAGACGAACAAGCAGCGCAATTTCGTGCTCAATGGTTTGCAGCGAGTCTCGCTTCACCTTTGTCTCCCCCTTTATCTCATGAAACATTCTGTACTTTTTAATATGTTTACTATACCGCAACCGTTCGCGTGAACCAACCTTTTTTCCGTTWTTCTTCTATTATATAGAAAGATATCATAGATAGGGTACATTTAATTCTAGCATCACAGGACAG
>NZ_JBFULJ010000749.1:0-1881 GCF_056400385.1 Priestia sp. P5_B4 | reverse complement strand
GGATAGCCTAGCCAAAGGTGTAGATACTCTTGMAATTTATATGGGGGTGCGGAACTTACCGTACATTTGCCAACAGTTAATGAAACACGGAAAAACCTCAGCTACGCCAATTGCATTGATTCACTGGGGAACATGAGCGGACATGCCCTTTGGCGCATACGATCCCCAGAAAATAATACCCGCAATAAAGTGCCAGAAATACCGTGCGAAGCTGCCGATAACAAGGGATAAAACAATCAAAACAAAAGCTTTTGGTCTGTTATTGTTAGCTAAATTTGTTTTAATAGATTGCGAAAAAATACCTCCAAAACCTATAAAAGCAAAAGCCACAATATATTCGATAAACGTTTGTAGCGCTGTTAAAATATAAGCCGTTCCTGTTGCCAACTGCAGCAGCCCCCATAATAGACCAGATAGAGCCCCGCCTTTTACTCCCCAGCGAAAGCACATAATAAAAATGGGCACCATGGAGAACGAAATACTCACAGCCGTTGCAATCTTAATGGAAGGCAAAAGATCAAGTAGAAGTGCTAATGCTGCAAAAATAGCTATTTCAATTTTAGCCTGTAAAGGTAATGCTTTATTCACGTTTCTCACTCCTGTTTTTGAATCATTCATATCAAACGGTTTACACAGGAGTAAGCAAATATATGCTACTATTCCCACATTCCTACGCTAGCGTTAACTAACAGGTTCGAAGGGTCTGAACAATTTGTTCACTCTCAGCACGGCGGCTCCCCCTGTGGTACGTTCGGATATTTATGTAGTATTATGACAACGTTCATTATACCATATGTAACAAAATAGATTCGAGAGATTTCAAAGATGTTTCTATTTTCTGAATCTATTTTTTATAATGACRATCGTTTTAGTATTTGGTATACTTCTTTTATGTCAAATGAATATAAAAAACCCTCATCCTAATCGATGAGGTAGAGGTCGCAGTTTTTAATAGTAAAGCAACGGAAATGCAGAGAACATTGAGGATGTTGTTTGAAAGGAAAAATTGCCGAAGTTTAGATCACTTCTCGGTTGATTTAAGCTGGGGCTGTCTCCGAACAGGAACAGAACTGTCACATCATGCGAGTGATGTGAAGAGCTATCTTCACGGAAGGTTGACGCGGTTTTCAGATTTAAAAGCGCGCACATATACTGCGSGCTTTTTTTATGTTATCCCGTCTCTTTCCGTACATTCGAAAGGAGTATTTATCTATGCAAGAGCAGCAAGAATTAAAACGTGGGTTGAAATCTCGCCACTTAACGATGATTTCATTAGGAGGAGCCATCGGAACCGGCTTATTCCTAGCAAGTGGTGGAGCAATTCACACAGCAGGACCTGGGGGAGCGCTTTTAGCTTACGCTATCATTGGTGTCATGGTTTACTTTTTGATGACCAGCCTAGCGGAGCTCGCAGCTTATATGCCTGAAGCCGGTTCATTTAGTACGTATGCGTCTCGGTTTGTAGATCCATCCTTTGGTTTCGCTCTCGGCTGGAACTATTGGTATAACTGGGCTATTACGATTGCAGCTGAATTATCTGCTGGAGCCCTTATTATGAAATTTTGGTTCCCAAACTCTTTTTCTATTTTATGGAGTGCCCTGTTTTTATTAATTATGTTTGGGCTTAACTACCTTTCTGTAAAAGGATTTGGTGAATCTGAATTTTGGTTTTCGTTAATTAAAGTAGTAACAGTTATCATCTTTTTAGTTATTGGCATTATGATGATTTTTGGTATCTTTAACAATGAAGCACCAGGGTTTAAAAACTTCACGCTTGGTGATGGACCCATTCACGGTGGATTCTTTACTGTCTTAGGTATTTTTATGGCTGCTGGTTTTTCATTTCAAGGAACAGAGTTGCTTGGAGTCGCAGCTGGAGAA
>NZ_JBFULJ010000748.1:0-1888 GCF_056400385.1 Priestia sp. P5_B4 | reverse complement strand
CATTGGTACAGCTCTTCACTTTGAATACCACATTGAGGATATTATTAGCGTGCTTCCTCAATTGGAAAGTCCAGAAGGGCGCTTTCAAGTGATAGAAGGTCCTAATAACCAAAAAGTGATTTTAGACTATGCCCATACGCCTGTTGCCCTTACGCGTCTAGTAGAAGCAGTAAAAAAGATGGAGTATAACCAGCTAATTGTCATGATTGCAGGCATTGGCATTCGAGATTTTAATAAAATGCCTAAAATGGCGCGTGTCATTGAAGGAAAAGCTGATGAAATTGTCGTAACTGTTGATCATCYAGGTCATCATGATCCGAACGTAATTGTAGATCAAGTAATGACAGGCTTTTCAAATCCAAGCGCAAGTAATATTCACCGTGCCCCTACTCGAACAGAAGGAGTATTAAAGTCGCTTTCTTTAGGAAAGCCGAATGACATTATTTTACTTACAAGCGGCTGTATTAACGGCGCTCAGCTTGTAAAAGGCAACGAAATTCCGCATTCAGATGAAGAGATTATTGCCTCTTATTATGCATCGTTAAGCAATATTTCTTAATACTCTTCTTCATTTATCGCACGAACGTGGAGAAATTGAAACAGCATACGAAAGAAGGTCTCTTACTATTTTTAGAGACCTTCTTTTTGCATCAAAACTATAGGCTGTTTTCTCGCTGTGTTTTTGGTTCTTCAATTTTTACATCATGTTCTTTAGCCAGCTTTTTAATAGCTGCATTGTAATCGCGTATGCCTTTTCGTGCCTCATCAAGCATAGCATTTGCCTCAGCAATAAGGTTGCGGTCCTGCTTTTCTAAAGCGCTGACAATTTTAATGAAAGCGTTATACTGGGTATTGGCAGCCTTTATATAGCCTTCATGAACCTTTCGAAGATCGTCGGTTTCTACATCGATGTTTTCCAGTTCGTCAACAAATTTACGATAAGTAGGAATGACTTCACTCGTCATCGTATCATACATCACTGCGTCACTTGTGTAGTTAGCGCCTGTAACAGAATCGTATGCGTCAATCGCTTCTTTTTCAAGCTGAGCGGCTTTTTTTAAATCTTGGTTGTTATAGTCGATTAAATCATCTTGAACAGGATCACTAAAGCAGGCGGATAATAAAAACAAAAGAGGGACAAGACAAAATAAAACCTTCTTCAACGAATTTCACCTCCGTTTAACAATGTATGAAATATCTGCTTGGCAAAGTCGGTTTTAATAACTGGAGAAAAAGAAGGGAGTGTATAAAAGGATTTTTAAAGGTCGGCAGTGAATTTATTCATAAGTCGGTTTGTAGTTGACCACCCCTTAGTAGCAGGAAGGAAGAGAAAATGATTAAAATAAAAAGAGACCACTTAACGAACAATGAAGTTATTGAACTAGTAAGTTCTCACCTTCAAGGAATGAACTTACATTCACCCCCTGAAAGTATTCATGCTCTAAATGTTGAAAGCTTAAAACACCGTGATATTACGTTTTGGAGCGTGTGGGAAGACAGCCAGCTAGCAGGATGCGGGGCTATAAAAGAGTTAGATGAGCACCACGGAGAAATTAAATCGATGCGAACAGCCGCAGCTCATTTGCGAAAAGGAATTGCTAGAGAGCTGCTGCAGTACATAATAAATGAAGCGCAAAAACGAGGGTACCGACGCTTAAGCTTAGAAACAGGATCCGCGTCTGCTTTTGAACCGGCTAGAAAGCTGTACGCTAGTTTTGGATTTTACGAGTGCGAACCGTTTTCTACTTACAAAGAAGATCCATACAGTGTATTTATGACAAAGAAATTGAATGATTAAAAGAGGATGGGACAAACGTATTTTAGTTAAAGAAGATCCGAACGATGAATCAAGATTCTTGATGAAGAATCCAACTCGTTCGGATTTTTT
>NZ_JBFULJ010000747.1:0-1889 GCF_056400385.1 Priestia sp. P5_B4 | reverse complement strand
GGCTGAGCTAGCTGAAGACTGGAAGTATAAATTTCAAACGCGTATTGAAAAGGCGCTTTCCGTCGCGCAGCGATAAAAAGTAAATGCCCTCTAATCGTTAGAACGTATCTAACGATTAGAGGGCATTTTTTTCTTAGAAGCGTCCGTATCCTAAGAAATGATCTTGGTAGTAAGAAACATCTAGGTCAGCTACAGCTACACCGTGTGAACCAGCATGAATCATTTGGCCGTTTCCGATGTAGATTCCCATGTGAGATGGGCCGCTTGTGTATGTGTTTTGGAAGAATACTAGATCTCCTGGTTGTGGAGACGAAATTTTTGTCGCCATGTTCCAGTAGTTGGCTACGCTTGTACGTGAAATGCTGTGACCGCTATGGTTGAACACGTATGCGATAAAGCCTGAGCAGTCAAATCCGCTTGGCGTGTTTCCTGCCCATTGGTAAGGTGATCCTACTAAACTACGTGCAACATTTACTGTGCTTCCAGAAGCCGTGCTTGTTGTTGGAGCAGGTGCTGGTGTGCTTGTTTCTTGTGCTGCAGATGTAGATGCAGATGCTGTAGAAGTAGAAGGAGTTGATGTGCTTACACCTTTTACTTGGCTTGCGCTTGGTTTACCTGATGCAATTGTTACGTAGCTTGAGCTTTTTGAAATCCATTTGTTTGGTGCAATTTCAACTAAGCCGTTTGCTTCTTTTAAAATAGCAAACTCTTGACCTTGTGTTGCAGTTCCAACGACTGGAGATGAAAAGCTAGCTCCTTGACGAATATTTAACGCACTCACGTTTACGATGACTTTTTGATTAGTAGTAGTAGTTGCTTGTTGTTGAGGTACGCTTGGCGTTACCTTTTCTTGTACGGGTGCTGGTGCAGCGCCTCCGTCATTAGCACTTGCTGAAGTTGTGCTAAATGTTAGGGCAGCGGGAACAAGTAATGCTGCTAACCCCATATTCATAACTGTACGATTTGCTTTCTTTAGCATKTTCTTTCTCCCTTTCCATAACTTGTTTTATTCACAAGTGTGAGTCTATCAATCCTGACAGGAAAAGTAAACATCTAATTCCAAATTACGACATTTTGTAACATAGTTTTAATATTAAAGGGCGATATAAGTAGAATTGTCACCTTCTCTGTAATAATTCTGACAATTTGTCTAGGTAGAAATGTTTAGGAGATTCATAGATTTATTAGAAAATATGTAAGCTAAATGAAAAAGGGGAGYAGAAACCCAGCAGCTGAATGGCTTCATGGCTTTTAGGATGTATAAAAGCTATAGATAAAAAGTGATATTGTCACTAGCCATGCACTTTATTTTTTCTGGGTGAACACATAGAGAAGAAAGATACGCTGTCATAAAAGAAACTCAGTTACTATAACTGCTATACATAAATTACATCAAAAGCATCCAGTTGAAGTGAGTAAAAAAGAAGCGTAGTATACAAGGAGGAATGAACGCGTGAATCATTTACATTCATATATGTAGGAGTGGTTGTTGTATGAAACAGTCATCATCTTTTATTAATGGGATTCTTTTAGCTGCTCTTGTACTGATTTGGGGATTAACGTGGCCGATGTCGAAGCTGGCGCTTGGCTATTCATCGCCTATTTTGTTATCTGGACTGCGGTCATTAAGTGCGGGAATCATCTTATTAGCAGTCGCACTGCCAAGATATAAGCAGCTTTACTGGAAGCAGAACTGGCGTAAATATATGGTGTCAGGTCTATTTAATTCAATCTTATTCTACGGTCTGCAAACGATTGGACTTATGTTTATGCCAGCAGGGGTCTTCAGCGTTATTGTCTACTTACAGCCGGTGCTCATCGGCATCATTGCATGGATGTGGATTGGAGAAAGCATGAACGCTGTGAAGATAGGGGGTTTGCTTCTTGGC
>NZ_JBFULJ010000746.1:0-1890 GCF_056400385.1 Priestia sp. P5_B4 | reverse complement strand
CCCTAGACCAGACGTTGATTTTTTAAAAAAGTCCCACGTCATAACCGCGAGCATAACTCCTACTACAGGAACAACTGCTTTGGTCATGCCCATAACCCACGGCTGATCTTTAAATTGCGTTAAAGTTGTTAACAGCAATACCATTAAAAAAACGGTTGGAATAACGGCTGCAAATAAAGCTGTCCCGAGACCCAAAATACCGCCGACTCGATAGCCGATGTATCCAGCCAGCTTTGTAGCAATAGGCCCAGGCAGCGTATTGGCGATTGCTAATAAATCGCCAAATTCATCGTCATCCATCCATTTGTACGTATCGACCACTTCTTTTTTTACAAGTGGAATAGCTGAAGGGCCGCCTCCGTAGCCGAGCATACCTGAGCGAAAAAACGCTATAAAAATATCCAATTGTCGCATTTCTCGCACTCCTTTCTCTGTGATCTAATAAGCAACGACAGCTCCGTCTGTTCGCGCTTCTGTGCCGCCGTATAATACACCGGTTTGTTCATCTCTTAAAATGATCTGCCCTCTTCCAAACGTATGTCTGCTCGTAGCCACATGAATATCATGCCCTTTGCGTTCTAATGCTTCTACAATATGTGAAGGCATTTCTTTTTCCACAAGAACCTTTTTATGTTCAATCCACTGCCATCTTGGTGCATCTAAAGCTGCCTGAGGATTTAGATGGAAATCGATCATATTCATGACGACTTGCACATGTCCTTGAGGCTGCATGAATTTGCCCATTACACCGAATGGACCTACAGCACTTTTATTCTTTGTTAAAAATCCAGGAATAATGGTATGATAGGTTCGTTTTCCTGGCTCTAATCGGTTATGGTGCTGTGGATCTAACGAAAAATTATGCCCGCGGTTTTGCAGGCATATGCCCGTATTAGGTACGACAAGTCCTGAGCCAAAATCCATGTAATTACTTTGAATGAATGATACCATGTTTCCTTCTCCATCAGCTGTCGCTAAATAGATCGTGCCGCTATGAGACGGCTGTCCGGCTTCAGGAATAAGCGCTTTTTCACCAATCAGCCCTCTGCGCTTGTTTGCATAAGAATCATTCAACAAATCTTCAACAGCTACTGTCATTTTATCAGCATCCGTAATGAATTTTTGTCCATCTGCAAACGCTAGCTTCATGGCTTCAATTTGCTTGTGATATGTATCGACAGAATCTTTGGCATCGAAAGAGAAGCCTTTTAGCGTATTTAAAGCTAAAAGTGCAATAAGGCCTTGGCCGTTAGGCGGAATTTCCCACACATCATATCCTCGGTAAGAAGTTGAAATTGGCTTCACCCACTCTGCTTTAAAAGCTGCTAAATCTTCTTTTGCTAAAAATCCGCCGTATTTTTTCGAAAAAGCTGCTATTTTATCAGCTAAATTCCCTCTGTAAAAAGATTCTCCATTCGTTTCGGCAATTTCAAGCAGCGTAGCAGCATGGTCCGGTGATCGCCACACTTCCCCTACTTTAGGAGCTGATCCATTGTTGGTAAACGTCTCAAACCAGTGCTTATATTCGTCACCTTTTAATGCGTGTGTAAATCGTTCAAACGCTCGTTCCCAATTGTACCCTAAAATCGGGGAGATTGGGAACCCTTCTTGTGCATACGAAATAGCAGGCTGCAGCACTTCTTTTAACGATAACCGGCCAAAGCGTTTTGACAGCTCCACCCACGCGCTGGGGGCACCTGGGACCGTAACAGGAACAAAACCGCGAGCCGGCATCTCTTTTATCCCCATGGCACGCAGAGCCTCAATAGAGATAGAAGCAGGAGCAGGACCGCTCGCGTTGAGTCCATATAGCTCTTCATTTATCCACACGAGAGCAAATGCGTCTCCGCCAATTCCATTTGACGTAGGCTCTACAACCGTTAAACAAGC
>NZ_JBFULJ010000745.1:0-1894 GCF_056400385.1 Priestia sp. P5_B4 | reverse complement strand
GAAAATTTCTTTTCATGTCAAAAGGCAATACGTCAGAGGAAGTTTCTTATTGGATATAATTAGCGATTGTTTGCGCTGAAAATTTTGCTTTTTTTCGCGAAGTTATAGGTTAAACAACCGTTTTATCTCGGATTTCTTTTGAAATGGTTACGTCTTTCCAAAGCTGTTCGTATTTATAACCCGTTAAACTTTCACAAACCGCTTTCGCTTCAGGAGTAACGTCTTTCGCTCGGCCTCCCTTTTTTCTTCTTTGAATTTCAGTTAATAAGATTTTGTGATTTTCCGGACTTATTTTAAACCATATAGTTGCGATAATTCCAGCGAGAATCAAAATAGCAGGTACAATCATGAACAGCTTTTGCAAGCCGGCTAGCGTAGACGCTGACTGCTCGGCGTTTGGTACATAGCCAATATTCTTTAAGGCAACACCAACCAGAAAAATCGCAAGCGCCTGAGAAGATTTTCGAATAAACGACATCAGCCCTGCATACACGCCTTCTCTTCTTTTTGTCGTAATCATTTCATCTACATCTGATACGAACGGCAGTACATTCCATGGAATCATAATCGCTCCAGAATGACCGCTTCCTAAGAAAAATGCTGCTAAGTAAATAAGAACTAAAGAGCTGTCTGTTGTTAGGAAACTGAATAAAACAATGCCCGTTCCCCAGATGATCATGCTGAAGTTATAGGTTAATTTATTTCCTAACTTAATGGCTATGTATGTAACAAGAGGAATAAATAGCACCTGTGTAATTTGCACAAAGCTTAGGGTGTCTGCATAAATAGCTTCGCGCAGCATGTAATAGGCAATAAAATAAAAGAAAAGAGCATTAAATACATCCATTGCAATGTAAGATGCTAAGTACATGGCAAGGTACACGTTAAACGACTTATTTTTAAATGCACTTCCAAAACTGATAAAAAGCTGCTTAAATTCTAACCAAAATCCGTTTTTCTTTTTTCGTTCCACTACTTCTCCGCTATCCCAAGTTCCTTTATAGACAAAAATCCATGGAAGAGCAAAAAGAAGACCAAAGATAATGCCCATGATTAAATATCCTTGTCCACCTGGAAACGCATCAATGATTCGTTTTGGAAAGAAAGCGCCTAAAAATGAAGCGCCTTGTGAAAAGACCATGCGTATTCCCGTCATTTTCGAACGAATGCTATAATCTGTCGTCATCTCTGCTGCTAGCGTATTGTAAGGAACCATGACCATACTAAACGCCGTGTTAAATAAAAGATAGGCTAAGATAAAATAGGTGTATTTGAACATATGCGAGCCTTCAATAGGAATCCACAGCATAGTGAACGTGATGGCGACTGGAATGATTCCAAAAAGAAAAAAGACTCTTCTTCGTCCTTTTTTTGTCTGAAGATGATCAGATATGTACCCAATGGTTGGATCTAACAAAGCATCCCACACTTTTCCAAGAGCTACAATCGTTCCTGCTTCTACAGGAGAAAGCCCGACTACATCCGTTAAAAAAACCATAAATAATGTGCCGATAATAAAAAAGGATCCTCCGCCAAACAAATCCCCAAATCCATACGCTACCATATTACGAAAGCGCACTTGTTTTGTTTTCCCTTGCATATGCAGCCCTCCCCCTGAGTAAATAGACTAGCTTCCTTTGTTATTCACTTTTTTCTATTTTACTAAACTACCCCTTGAAAAATAAGGAATATGTCACCTTTTCTACTCAAAAGAATAAGATACTTCTTGGTCATATAAATAGAAAAAGGGCTGGGTAAACCGTTCTTTTTTATCSTCTATTATAAGTTGACTTTTTTTTCACAGCTGTTATAATTCAACCCATCTCTTGTTATTCAACTATAAAAGGCAAACTTGAACATTTGACATCTGAGCTGTGACGAATAAAATAATAAG
>NZ_JBFULJ010000744.1:0-1900 GCF_056400385.1 Priestia sp. P5_B4 | reverse complement strand
GTATTCTTTTCTCCTTCTTCTCTTTCCACAATCTCTAGATGTAAACCATGAGGGTCGTCAAACTCTAAATACTGTTCTCCAAATCGCTCCATCTTTGTAGCTGGAACCCCAAACTTAGCTAATCGCTGTTCCCAAAAGTCCATCGCACCTTTTGGCACCACATATGAAGTTACGCCAACTTGCCCGTCACCTATTTTTCCTTGTCGTGCATTTGCCCACGGGAAGAATGTAATAATCGTTCCAGGTTTTCCCCCTTGATTCCCAAAGTAAAGGTGATACGTTCCTGGATCATCAAAGTTTACCGTTTGTTTGACCAAGCGTAATCCTAACACGCCCGCATAGAAATCAACATTTTCTTGAGGATGACCTACAATCGCCGTGATATGATGAATACCCGCTGTTTTTTTACTCATTACTACCATCTCCTTCGATACATTTTTCGTCAAATGTTTCGTTATCCCTTTTAAAATTACAACTATTTATCATAAATATCTCGAATTCGAGATATTAGTCAAAAAATAAAAGCGTCTTTCTTATTCAACCCATTTTCTCTTTTAGAAAATAAAAGTATCTAGTGCATAATAACCTGGTCCTGCAATTGCTACACCGATTGCTACAACTAAAAGCKTAAGGTTATATTCATACCCATTTTGTGTTGCCCAGTATCCATTCGGACCGTGTACYTTCACAATCGCCATGACCATTGTTCCGGCAATCAAAAGCGCTCCTAGCGGTGTAAGAAGTCCTGCAGCAAATAAAGCTCCGCCTACTAGCTCGGATAATCCAGCCATTAACGCCATTCTAACACCTGGCTTCATTCCGATGGATTCAAACCAGCCGCCCGTTCCTTTTAAGCCGTGGCCGCCAAACCATCCAAATAATTTCTGAGTTCCATGTGCCATAAAAGATAATCCAATGACTAAACGTATTAACAATAAACCAATGCTCACCATTTTTTATTCCTCCTATTTTTTCATCACTTTAAAATCTCGAATTAAAATATCTTGAATTAAGGATAATTATAAAATCATATGGTTCCCCTGTCAACATAAATTTTTATATTTTTTTGTAGTTAGCTGAAACGCTTAACGACGTATTAAAAACATATTCATGATTTTATATGGATATGAGCACGGGAACGGAAAATATAAAAGCTAAATTGTATTATTTATTGAATAAAAAAAAGTCACCCCTTGGTAACTTCTTTTCCTCTTCTACTATGCGTGTATCATTCAATAAGCAGATACTGCAGTTATCCCCCCCATTTATAAAAGGGATATCTACATCACTTGAATTAGTATCATTTTGTTCCTAATTTATCAATTAATTTAAGCGTATCATTATATAGACTTAATTGATGTCGGTGGGACTCTAATTCAGGTGGGATAAGGATTTGTAAAGGAATTGAAGACAGATCCAGTAAATCCAGAGATGATTTGTTTATAGCCCGATTTTCTAAGTTTTGATTAGCTTGTTTTGTGACGTATTCTCCTAATACTTGTAGTTGAACAGCCCATTTTTGCCGATCAACTGTGGGTAGAGAATTCGTTTCGGACCAGTCATTAAATGTAGTGAGCACACCTGAAATATAGGTGTAGCCATGCTTCAGTTGAAAAAGGAATTGTTCGTTTTGTTTTAACTGCTGCTTTTTATTTCTGCCAAATGGGTTCAACCTTAAACTCTTTTCTGCTTTTTTGAATTCCTTTTCGACCTGATGAAGTTCCTGAAGCAGGTCAGTCGTATCATCTATTAAGTTTTCTCCCTCAACGAATTCGCAGTTATTGTTTACCCAATAAGCCGCCTTTTTAAATAATTGTCCAAGGTCTATTCCAAATTGGGTCAAGGTTCTGCGAGCTTCTTTTACGTAATTTGGAGGAACAATTATGATATGGATTATAAT
>NZ_JBFULJ010000743.1:0-1902 GCF_056400385.1 Priestia sp. P5_B4 | reverse complement strand
AGTTTAATTACAGGCCGAGATGTCCCTGGAGGAATTATCGGTAATATTATTGCTGGTTTTATTGGTGCCTGGTTAGGTGGACTTATCTTAGGTAATTGGGGACCAGTCGTAGGTGGATTTGCAATCATCCCCGCAATTATTGGATCAATTATTTTAGTGTTAATTGTAAGCTTTATTTTACGAAAAATGGGTAAAAAGAATAATCATGGTCACCATGCATAAGAAAGAGATAAAATATAAATTGGAGTGACTAATAATACCAGTCTAATGTTATCTGACTTTATTGAAGAGAAGCAATTCAAACTAAATTCTTACCTTATTTATTTGCTCAGTACAATTGATAAACATGTTAAAAATGAGCCGAGAGTTTAATGATAAAACAATTGCTTTGCAATAAAAGAACGGAAAAAATACAAAAATTGAATCAGAATATCTTATAAGCGACCTTATAATTCTAATTGAAATTAATGAGGTCGCTTATTATTGGTGTAAATCTTTAAAAACTATGAGTCGGTATATTTCCCTACAATCAATGTTAATGATTAATGAATCCATGATAATGTTTGTTTATATACATTATTTATCGTGATAAGTAGTAAAAAATGACATTCCCTTTTTATAGTTTGTTATAATGAACGTATAAATGATACGGAGAGGGCAGATAATTTGAGTATGATACTTATTAAAAATAGCGAAAAAGTAATAAGAGAAGCAAAACATCAACTTCACACAACCATGGATGATTATCAAACCAAAATTATCTCTATTTTTGATAAACACCATATTCCAATGAATCAACGAATTAGATTAATGATTCTTCTATCGGATATAAAAGAGCAGGCTGTATTAATTGGAAAACATGCTGCCGTCAAAGGGAGACTTGAGTATGAAGGGCAGGATCAATTAATTACAGAAGTTATAGATGCAGTTCCTTTCCAGTACAGTAAAGAAACAGTAACCGATTTGGAAGATAACATACAAATCAGTAAAAAAGGAATTGAAGATATAGCAAAAGAGTACGGATTAGATACTGGAAAAATAGTTAACCTAAAAGCTCTTCTCCTTAATTTAAAGGTATCTAGTTACATAAATGGACATTATGAAATGTATGTAAAAGATAACACTTTATCTAGCAAAAGATCTTAGAACGTTAGGATAAAACGAATAAAGTTTTAAATATACGTAAAACTAATTAAGACGTCGTGAGACATCAGTACTTAAACATAAGATATGTGTAACAGAAAAACTACTGTACGGGAGCAGTAGTTTTTCTGTTTTTAAGCTGTATACTCCCTACATTTTTAGTGACCATAATGGATTTTCTAGGCACAAAAAGCCTTATATCTTACTATAAGGCTTTTCTGAATACTGATTTATTTTTTCAAAAACGATTCTAATTTCATAAATTCATTTCTGTGTGTAGAGTAAACTTCCCTATTCCTCCTACATCTGGTGGAATTCTAGATATTCTTTTAATGTTTGCTGTAACGTCCCTTTTGTTTCTGCCTTTTCTTCAAAGGAGATTCCTGAGTGAATCATTGTCCGCACCAGGTCCGCACGTAAACCTGTAAGAATAGCCTTACATCCCATCATTGAAATTCCAGTTAATATTTTTTGAAAATGATCAATGACATGCATGTCCATGTTAGCAATTCCAGAAAGATCTATAATTAATGTTTCAATCCTTAAATCTGATATGCCTATCAATACTTTCTCCTCAATCGTTTGGATACGGTATGTGTCAACCATTCCGATCAATGGTAATACAGCTACAGATTGGCTAAGTGGTATAATAGGCACCGATAGATGTTCAACTAAGTCCCTCTGGGAGGCAATTAATTCATCTTTATATTTGGAATAACTAATGAGAAAAGTGTTAAGAAATTGATCAATCTTATCATT
>NZ_JBFULJ010000742.1:0-1902 GCF_056400385.1 Priestia sp. P5_B4 | reverse complement strand
GGTATACATGGCGTATGCCTGTCTTCCTTTTAAACTGTACGGATTTGCTTTGGAGCAAAGACAGTTAAGAAATTGCTCATCACATGAGCGGCATGATCCATAATCTTCATAGCATAAATCATGGTATTTACAGCAGCAGTCTACATCATTTACAGGACATCCGGGACCACTGCATCCGGGACCACACCATTTATAGCCAGGGAAGAGGCAGGGCGTTGCTTTCCGTTTGTTCGGAACAGACATAATCATACATCCTTTTCAATAGTCTCTTTACATTAAATGTAAAAAAGAGAAAAGAGACAGGGACAAACACCTTGCAGCAGCAGCCTAATTTTCATGAATTTCTATCTAATCGATAAATGCGTCATTCATCCGCATTAGTAGTTTGCCAAACAGCTCCTTTTCTTCATTTGACCATTTTTTTAACATACTATGATAGCGTTCAAGGCGCATTTGCTTATCAGTTTGCAGCATTTGTTTTCCACGTGGTGTGATGTCAAATAAGCTGACGCGTCCATCCGAAGGATCAGAAGAGCGGGAAATAAACTTTTTATTTTCTAAAGCAGCAGCTTGTCTAGACAAAGTTGAAATGTCGAGTTTAAATGCTTCTGCTAGCTCTTTTACACGAGCTGGTCCAAATTCATCTAATTKCCGCAATAATAAATAAGCTGATCTTTCTAGATTTCCTATTTTACTTTCAGAATTATCAAGATAGACGGCTCGTCTAATAAAGGTAGTAAGTTCATATTCAATCAATTCAATTGAATTTTTTTCTTGCATTATAATCTCTCCTTACAAAATCATTCATTGACAAAGAAATATATACTTGTATAATACAAATGTATATATAGTTGTATAGTACAAGTAAAAGTAGGTAAAGTAAAGGATGTTTATATAGTTAAATGTTAGACAACATGACAAAATAAAGAGAGGAGGACAGCTGTTCTTTATCTATAGGACAGCGACCTATAATGAAAGTGATACGAATCATTTTACAAATTGCGATTCTTTATGCTTTTTCTATGATTGGCGAAGCCGTTCATCACATGCTTCACCTGCCTATTCCAGGCAGTATTATAGGCTTAATTTTAATGCTCATTTGCTTAACGTGCAAAGTTGTTCCCATCAAGGTGATTGAAGACGGAGCAAGTTTCTTGTTATCTTTTTTACCTTTATTATTTATACCAGCTATGGCGGGAGTGATGAATTATCCTTCGCTTCTTTCAAGTAGCGGAGCGATTTTGTTTTTAATTATTGTGCTTAGTACAATCATTACGATGGCTGCCGCGGGGGCTGCCAGTCAACTTTTAGAAAAGAAAGCGAACAAACGAAAGGAGAAACAACAGTGCAAGAACTCTTTATCGCGCTCTTTATAATTATAGCAACAGTTGCTCTGTATCTAGTCATGGCGAAAGTATACGTACGGTTCTCCTACCCAATTCTTATTCCAGTGTTAACTACAACCGTATTCGTTATTCTTCTTTTGCTTGCTTTTCATATTTCTTATGACGAATATATGATTGGAGGCAAATGGATTAATTCACTTTTGGGGCCAGCGGTTGTTGCATTAGCGTATCCACTGTATAAACAGCGTGAGATGCTAGTGAAATACAGCATTCCTATTATTGGAGGAGTGTTTGTAGGATTATTTGCAGGCATGATTAGCGGACTTGTGTTCGCTGAAGTATTCGGCATTGATCGAAGCCTGATTTTATCTATTGTTCCTAAGTCTATTACCACTCCCGTTGCAATTCAAATTGCCACGGGACTAGGAGGGGTGCCATCCATGACTGTGGTATTTGTTATGATTGCAGGCTTTTCGGGAGTAATTCTTGGACCTTTACTTTTAAAGTGGATTCGTATTAAAAGTTCTTTAGGAAAAGGAATTGCCCTAGGCAGCGC
>NZ_JBFULJ010000741.1:0-1910 GCF_056400385.1 Priestia sp. P5_B4 | reverse complement strand
GACGAATCCAGGCATATCTGGGAACTCTCTTTTTGACAGAAGTTAATTTTTTAAAACAATCTTCGTATTAAATTCACCTGATAAGCTACCTACTTTAGATATCCTTAGGTAGCTTATTTTCAATACGTAAAACAAGGATATAGTTCTAATGCATATAAGGAAATTTACTAAATAAGAATAACTGAAAATAAATATTCCATTTTTATTATATAAAAGTGATTGATAAATGATTTAGTTATAAATACTTTATCTATTACATGTTTTGTAGAAAAATTTATAATAATTCTTTAATATTTCTTTTACCTAGTTTTTTGGCTTTTTGCTGTAATTCTTCCTTCAAATCACTTGTTACTTTTACTCTTGCAACTTCCAAGTCGCTATCAATATAAATACCTCTTGAGTGGTATAGAAGTCATGTATATGATTAAAAAGAAACAAGTCTATCATGAGGTGGAGTCTTTCCAAAACCAAAAATAATTCATTTATAGATTATTTGGAATAGATTCATAATTTAGTCAGTTAAAGAAAATTAACCCTCTATGTTTCTAAGCAATTATATTTGCACCAGAATCAAATTAAAAGGCTGTCGAGGTCTTCTCGACAGCCTAAGCTTTAGAAAATGAATAAGTTGTAGTTTTACCTTATCTCGTCATTATTACCAAGGTTGACTTGTTGGCCCAATTGTAAACTCATTAATATTCGTATCTTCTGGCTGATCAATCGCGAATGCAACAACATTGGCAACTCGATCAGGTGAAATACCATATTGTTCGTACAACGCAGTCATACCTTCTGAAACATTCTTATCAGTAATCGTATCCAATAATTCCGTGTTGATCGCTGCTGGATAAATAGTTGCTGTGCGGATGTTAGTACCTTCTTGGGCAGATTCCATACGCAAAACTTCCATCAAATCACGAACAGCCCACTTTGTTGCGCCATAAACCGCACCGCCTGGGTAAGCTTTAAGCCCAGCTACTGATGAAGTAGTTATGATATGTCCAGACTTTTGTAATGTAAATGTTGGCAGTACTGCGGCGATTCCATTCAATACACCTTTAATATTAACGTCAATCATACTGTTCCACTCATCAGTTTTCAATTCGGAAAGTGAGGAATTAGGCATTATTCCAGCGTTCAAGAAGATTACATCTACACCACCAAAAGTGTCTTTAGCTAATTGAACCAGCTGCTGACTATCATCTGGATTCACAACATCTGTGWCACGATACGCCACTTGACCACCATTTGATTTGATTTCTTCAGCTAATTTTACTAAACGCTCTTCACGTCTTGCACCAAGTACAACTTTTGCTCCTTTCTCAGCTAACAGCTTAGCTGTAGCTTCCCCAATACCTGAACTTGCACCTGTAATTACAACCACTTTGTTTTCAATTGTCATTTAGTTTTTTCATCCTTTCATGTAAAATAAAAGTTACGATTGATGTTTTTACGACACCTGTCAATAATTTATTATATAAATATAAACAAAACAAGACATCACACTCGTTAATTTAACCGGATTTGTTGTTTATACAACAAATCAATAAAAATTGTTTATTATCTCAAGAAAGCAGGGTGTTTTTTACATGACAAAAGTAGATAGAAGGGTTGCTAGGACTCAAGAGGCAATAAAAAAAGCATTTCTTGAGCTGATGACAGAAAAAAATTTCGATAGTATTACGATTCAGGATATTTCCGATAGGGCAAACATTAACCGTGCAACTGTTTATCTTCATTACTTAGATAAATTTGATTTGTTGGATAAGATCATAGAAGAACATATGAATAATTTGGCTAAACTTTGTGAGTTGGAAGCTGAAATGGATTGGATTGAAGCGACTGTAATCTGCATGGAATATCTTGAAAGTAATTATTTGTTTTTTTCGACGATGTTGAAGAGTGAAGGG
>NZ_JBFULJ010000740.1:0-1911 GCF_056400385.1 Priestia sp. P5_B4 | reverse complement strand
TGATCTTAAAAAACGAAAAAAATCAGTACCAGCCTAAAAAACTGCCGTTTGGCAGTTTTTTTATTTGGAGAAAGGGTAACAAGATAACTAGATAAAAATGTTGAATTATTATTCTGTTTGATGTATAAATATAATATAGAAACAACGGTATTGAGAGGAGAATGAACGTGTCTTACGTAATAAAAAAAGAGGTTCCGTCATTTGAGCAGTTTGCAGCTTTGCATGAAGCGAGCGGATTACATAAAAGTAAAAAAGGCAATTATACAAAAGAACAGCTGTTTGAAGCCGCAGCCAACAGCTGGTTTAGAGTCGGTATTTACGACAATGAACAATTAATTGCATTTGGCCGTATGATTTCAGACGGAATTTACCAAGCGCTTATTTGCGACGTGATGGTAGATCCCACATACCAAAACAAAGGGCTTGGAAAGCAAATTATTCAAGAGCTGTTGACGAAATGCGAAGAAAGCGGAATTGAATCGATTCAGCTGTTTGCGGCAAAAGGAAAGCATCATTTTTATAAAAAATTTGGGTTTCAAGAAAGAGAAGAAGACGCGCCAGGCATGTCGCTTGTTATATAAAAAAGCTCAGTGATCAGTCATACTCACTGAGCTTTTTGTATTATGCAGTTTTTAAAACCGTACTTTTTTGAACTAAATTCCAAGCAACTTTTACTAAATAAATAACAAGCAAAACGTTTAGCATAGATGTAGCAAACATAGAAAACGGATAGGACGTACTGTTTTGCATATTGCTGTCACCGTATAAAACAAAAAAAGTGTTCATAAAAATACTGATGCTAAATCCAAGGGATAAATAAAGCAAGTTTTTGTCTTTCAAATAAATATAAGCAAGCAAAGCAAGAGCTGCTGCTGGAAACAAGTAGCGTTCATGCATGCTTGAAGAAAACGTAAATACTCCGGAAATTTGAATAAGTGCTGCAAGAGCGGCGTATTTAAAGCTGCGTCCTTTTATATAAATAAGCCAAGAAAAAATAGTCGTCGCGACGATAAAAATAAGCCCCCACGTATGATAGCTGAAAAACAGCAGCGTTGCAGAGCTGTCTTTATAGTTTGCGCCTATTAAACTAAAAAAGTTATAGGCGTTAACAGAGGCATACGGGTACTCTCCAATGGTGGATGAAAATAAATTAATAATCCACGTAGGACTTTTTCCAGCTGAAAAAGGCAATAAAATCACAGCAGCAGTGAAAGCCGCCGTTAAAGCAATGCCGAAGAAATGTTTCACTTGCTTCAGGCGAATGAGCTCGAAAAACAAAATAGGCAGGATAATAATCGCCTGCGGCTTCATTAAGACCGCTGCTGTAAAAATAACGGCCGACGCATAAATTCTTTTTTCCGTAATCATTACAATTGCTAGGACAATAAGCAAAGTGAAAAATGAATCGACTTGTCCCCAAAACGTTGAATTAACTAAAATGGCCGGATTAAATAAATACCCAATTGCTAACAGATAGGCAAAAGAAGGTGCCAAGTATTTACGAGCTAAACGATAGAGTAAATAAGATGTGACGACATCTGCTAAAATAGGCGGGATTTTAATCAACAGCGAAAAATACTGCTGAAAATCCGGTAAACTGCCAACTTTCCCAACGATAAACAAGATATAAATATAAAACGGCGGATAATCGCTTCCGCTTTTAGCATAGAAATTTGAAAAATGATTAGCCGCAACCGATGCCCAGTTTTTGAAAAGAGATGCATCCATATGAGAGCCTACCCACGGAATCAGCGCAATCCGGATAAATAGTCCAGTGCCAAGTAATGACCATAAAATAACGCGAGAATGCCCTATTGAATGATGCCATTTCTTTTTCTTTAATAATCCGTAAACGAAAGCTGCTGTTATAAAAAAGCCCACTGTATAAAGAGCGAGCGGCGTTTCATAGTC
>NZ_JBFULJ010000739.1:0-1912 GCF_056400385.1 Priestia sp. P5_B4 | reverse complement strand
AGCCAAAATAATCCGAAGGCACCAAAAGCAGTTGCGCCGAAGGTATTATTATGTTTGAAATCTTGCATAGACGCGATTAACTGTCCTATTCCGCCTAAAAAAATCGCCCATGGCAATACCAATGAAACACCATCGGTTACCCCAAGCTTTTGAAACGATGCAACAAGTGTTACCATGGCAAGTCCGAATAGACCTAGCGCTGATGGATCCGCTGTTACAATTTTAACGTGCTGCGTGCTGTTGTTACTCATGTTGTACCTCCCTGATTTTAAAAACACCTTTAAAAAGATACAAAAATGTACGGGAAGTGTCAATGGATATTTTTGGCCTTTTAAAATCCCATAAGAACAAGCAGTGTAGCGGTTACACTGCTTGTCCTTTACTTTCTTATTATTAAACGTTTTGTAATAAATTTTTTCTGGTTTGTTTTGCAGACTCAACCATCACTTTTAAAGCTTCAACCGTCTCGCTGATTCCTCTTGTTTTAAGGCCGCAGTCGGGATTAATCCAAAATAATGCAGGATCAAGCACCTTTAGAGCACGGTCAATGTTTCGCTGAAGCTCTTCAAGCTTCGGTACACGCGGGCTGTGGATATCATATACGCCAAGTCCAATTCCTTGATTATACGTATGTTTTTCAAACGCATAAATTAATTCGCCGTGGCTTTTAGATGTTTCAATGGAAATCACGTCGGCATCAAGCGCTTTAATCGCATCAATAATTTCTTCGAATTCCGAATAGCACATATGCGTGTGAATTTGCGTCTCTTTTTGCACCGATACTGTCGCTAGCTTGAACGCATACACCGCAGCATTTAAGTAGCTGTCCCAGTTTTCTCGTTTTAACGGCAGTCCTTCGCGCAGCGCCGGTTCATCTACTTGAATCATTGAAATGCCCTGACTTTCAAGTGCTTCTACTTCTTTTCTAAGAGCAAGCGCAATTTGATTTGCGACGTCGTAGCGCGGGATATCATCACGCACAAACGACCAGTTTAAAATCGTAATCGGACCCGTCAGCATTCCTTTAACCGGCTTATTGGTTAAAGACTGTGCGTAGACCGTTTCTTTGATCGTCATCGCCTGCTCGTACGATACATCTCCGTAAATAAGCGGCGGCTTCACGCAGCGAGAACCGTAAGATTGCACCCAGCCAAACTTCGTAAACTGAAAGCCTCCTAATTTCTCACCGAAGTATTCGACCATGTCCGTACGCTCAAACTCTCCGTGCACAAGGACATCTAAGCCGATGTTTTCTTGAATTTCAATCCATTTTTTTATTTCCTCGTTAATGTACGCTTCATATGCTTCATCGCTTAACTCGCCTTTACGCCATTTTAGACGCTCTTTTCGCACTTCTTTTGTTTGCGGAAAGCTTCCAATCGTTGTCGTTGGAAGAAGCGGCAGTTGAAAAGCTTCTTGCTGAACGCGCTGACGTACGTCAAACGGCGCTTGTCGCTCTGCTTTATAGCTGTGCAGCTGCTTCAGCTCTTTTTGCACGTCTTGATGATTTCGAAAAGATGATCCATTTAATGCTTGAATTGCCTGCTTGCTTACGCTTATTTCTTCTTCTATTGCTTCTTTTCCTTGCTGCACCGCTTTTGTTAACAGCGTGATTTCCTTTAGCTTTTCATCTGCAAAAGAGAGCGCATTTTTCAATACTGGATCAATCGTCTCTTCATTTTCCACCGTGACGGGAACATGTAATAAACTTGATGAAGGCTGCAGAATCAAACGGTCTTTTGATACGGCTTCTTCAATTTCACTGATCGTTAAAAGCTGTTCGTCCAAATTTTCACGCCAAATGTTTCGTCCGTCAATCACTCCTGCTGCCAGCACTTTATCACTCGGAAAACCATATTTATTAAGAGCCGTGAGATTTTCGCCTCGGTCATGCACAAAGTCTAAACCGCTC
>NZ_JBFULJ010000738.1:0-1919 GCF_056400385.1 Priestia sp. P5_B4 | reverse complement strand
GATTAGACGAAGTGATATGATATGATTATTTTTACACCTGTACGTTCTTTCACGCTATTTTTATACTCTTTCATCACCATGACATGATGAGAAAGAACGGCTGATGCGATATTTATTTTAGGGGGAAACAATGAACAAGGGGCCTATGATTTATCATTCATTAAAAGATCATGTATATAACTACATAGCAAGTCAAATTCAAGACGGTACACTGCTGCCTAACGACAAAATAAATGAAGCCAGCATTTGTTCTCAGCTGAATGTCAGCCGAACGCCTGTGAGAGAAGCGCTTATTAAACTGGCATCAGACAACCTATTAGAGTACAGACCGCGCAGAGGATTTACCGTAAAGGAAATTGATACACCAAAAAAACTAGAAGTATTTGAAATCGTCGGTGCTTTAGATGGTCTTGCAGCTTCCCTGTCGATTGATCACTTAACGGAAGACGATTTTACGAAGATGGATGAGCTTATTAAAAAAATCGATGTTTCGATTGAATTAGAAAATTATCAGGATTATCAAAAATACCAAACGTATTTTCATCGAGTATATTTGAACCGATGCGGTAATGTGACCTTAAAAGAACAGCTTATATCTTTACAAGACGGATTCATCAGACAAACGTACTTTAGCGATGACAATAAAGAGCTATACGCCATTTTACATGTGATGAATGAACATCACCGCCATATTCTAAAACTTCTGAAGCAGAAAAAAAAGGCGGATGTTCAGCTTTACCTTCAAAATGTCCACTGGAAAATCGAATATCCAGAAATGATTTGATCAAAAAGAGATTAAGACATAACTAAATCAATCCAGTCAACAGCTAGAATCAATCCAGTCAACAGCTAGAATCAATCCAGTCAACAGCTAGAAGCAACAAAATACATGAAACCTACGTTTATCATACCAATAAAAAAATCCGAACGAAGTTGATTCTCCATCAAGAATCTTAATTCATCGTTCGGATCTTCTTTCAACTAACATACTGTTGTCGCAGCCTCTTTTATTTTGCTATAGCAGAACGCTGTTTTTCCTCTTTTACGTACCAAATGAATTTCCCAGTATATCCGTAAATAATCGCCAAAATAATAGAGACAAAGCTGAGCCACATAAACGGCAGATAAGCGAATGTAGAAATCCCAAGCGTTGTAGCTAAAAATACACCGTTGTCCGTCCACGGAACCATCCCTGAAGTTAAGGTTCCCCCTACTTCTGAGTTACGGGCAARCACTAGACGCTGTATTCTTAACTTGTCATAACTTTTCTCCATAATTTTCGGTGTTAAAATTAATGAAACATACATTGCACAACCAAATATATTCCCTAATAATCCAACGAAAATAGTAGAAGCCGTAACGTTTCCTGAATTGACAAGAATTTTTTCGAATTTAGATAGCAGGACTTCTAAGACACCGAGCTCATCTAATAACCCGCCAAAGCCTAGTCCAAAAATAATGACAATAATGGAACCGACCATGCTTAAAATTCCGCCACGATTTAACAGCTCACTTAAAAATGTGTTATCGGTATTAATTTTAAACCCTTCATAAGCCGTATTAAATGCGCTCGCCACATCCATATGTTGAAAGACAACTGCCCATATAATTCCTAATAATGAGCCAATGGCAATTGATGGAAGAGAAGGTTTCTTTAATGCTAAAAGGACAATAACAGCCAAAGCCGGAATCAGCATCCACCCGCTGATATGGAATGTATCCAACAGCGAAGATTTTAATCCGTCTACCCGTCCAGCATCAAAATCTTTTCCTCCATACATAAACCCTGTTACCGTAAATAATACTGCCGTAATGACGTAAGCAGGAATATCCAACACTAACATTGCTTTTACATGATCAATAACGTTCACTCGAGCCATTGACGCAGATAAAATGGTACTGTCAGAAAGAGGAGAAAG
>NZ_JBFULJ010000737.1:0-1919 GCF_056400385.1 Priestia sp. P5_B4 | reverse complement strand
CATAACGGCAGCGGCCCCAATTAATGCTTGCAGTACTAGGAAGAAAAAAGAGATAAACGCTAAAGGTCTAACTTCTTTTATATGCCCTAGTGAAATCCATGCCCATACGCATAAAGCGAGCACAAGAAAGCCCGACACGCCAGAAACTAAGCGGTGGCTTAATTCAACAACGGTTTCAAATGTTAAAGGGTCAGGAATGAGCTGTCCATTACACAGAGGCCAAGAATCTCCGCACCCGTCTGCTGAACCAGTTTTCGTGACAAGGGCACCGCCAAGCAGAATAAGTAACATGGCCATGCTCGTCACAACGGATAAAAATTTTAATCCAAGTCGCACAATAATCACCATCCTAAAAGCAAAGTAAGTAATATAACGAGCTAAACAATTTATCCTAATCTTTTTGTATATTAAACATAAATTTCATTTATTCTCCATAAACTTGATTGAATTTGTTATAATGGTAGAAAGTGTAAGGTTTATTCGTGAGTTTGACTCTGCAGATATGTAAAAGGTACCGTACAGAAAACTATTTTACTTGCACAAATATCTTTTAACAAGTGACAGGGACATGCATTTAGCTCATGACAAAAAAAATCCATATTTTTTTCATGAATTCTTCACAAAGTAACGGCAAAATATGGTTTAATAAACATGAGAAATAGATATTTCTCTACTATTTTACCGTTTACATGTGAAGCTTTTAAGTAGCTTTGGTGAGAGGAATATGACTTCTTTGTGAACAAAGAGGAGATTTTTGTAAAAATATGTTGAAAACGCCTTCATTTATAGACTCTTTATTTACTAGATAGATAAAAGTCTGTGGATGAGTAAAGGAGGAAGCGCCATGGAAGATTCAAAAATGGTGGAAGATTCAACGCTTTCTGCATCGCCTAACACAGCTCATGTAAGCGAAAATAGTTCCGTTTGGTCAGATTTTTTAGCTACGATTAAAATTGGAATAGTCAACTCGAATTTCATCACCACCTTTACTGGTTTTTGGCTAGCTCTTTTCTTCAACGAACAACACTTCTTAGAAAACCTGGATAAAGCATTTTTTACTTTAATAGGTTCTTCACTTATCATCGCCGGTTCATGCAGTTTGAACAATTACATAGATCGTGACATTGACCCTCTAATGGAACGAACAAAGGGACGACCTACAGTGACAGGGAGTTTTACACCTTTGACGGTCCTTGGGATTGGAATCGGTTTTACGTTAACCGGCTTGCTTATGCTACTAGTTGTTTCTTCAGTAGCCGCTCTCATTGGATTAGCAGGAATACTTACATATGTAGTTCTTTACACCATGTGGTCCAAAAGACTATACACAATTAATACAGTAATCGGAAGTATATCAGGAGCTGTCCCGCCTTTAATTGGATGGGMCGCTATYGATCCCAATTTACATGTAGTGGCTTGGGTATTATTTTTAATCATGTTTATTTGGCAGCCCCCTCATTTTCTAGCTCTTGCTATGCGAAGATGTGAAGAATACCGGGCAGCGGGAATCCCTATGTTGCCTGTTGTACACGGGTTTGAGCTGACAAAACGACAGATTCTCATTTGGATTGCTTGTTTGTTGCCATTACCTCTTTATTTATACCAATTAGGAACTCCATTTCTAATTTTGGCCACTGTTTTAAACATAGGATGGCTATTTTTAGGATTTGCTCAATACAATAAACAAGAAGACACAAAGTGGGCTAGCATGATGTTTATCTACTCACTAAACTATTTAACTATTTTATTTGTCTCAATGATTGTCGCAACGCTTTTTGCCTAGATAAAATCTTTCACTGAATGCGACACTGCACAAGGGGGATTTCTTCTACATGTAGAATTCATTATAGAAGGAATAAGTTTTATGCTCAAGAGGGCATAGATGAAATCACGTCAATGAAAGAGAGGTTGGGGAATGG
>NZ_JBFULJ010000736.1:0-1921 GCF_056400385.1 Priestia sp. P5_B4 | reverse complement strand
CTTTGGGAAAGGCCCTGAGGCTGTTCATGTTACGATTTATGAACCTTATGTTGTTATTTATGTCAGTGGTTTCGTATCACCTATGGAGCAAGTACTGTTAAATCAGAATGAAGAACTTCAAGTGATGACTACAAGAGAGCTGTTGGTAAAAACTCTTGAACCTCAAATCACTGGTCAAATTAAAGGGATTACAGACCTCGACATACAGCACTTATATTATGATTGGAATTTAGATCACCACTCCGGAATTTTTGTGGGAGTGTGTCTGGACGATTTGAAAGCCGATTTGACTGAGGGTGACCCTTACCCAGGAAAACAAGCAATTCATGATCGAATTATAAAGATGAGTGAGATTGCCCAAAAAGGACCTGAAAAAATTTCTTCATATAAATTAAGCGATCGTACATTGGTCATCGTACGCGAGGGAATACTGGTGGCTATTGAAAAACAGCTAATTTCGTTGGGTTTTGATGACACCTTACGCATCTCTAAACGTCCTTTGGAAAAAGGAATCTTACGGCAAAACGATGACTATGATGAGATATTAAATGCAGACATTCTTGATATTTTTGTAGATTGGGATTTTGAAAAGGATAATAGTATTATTACGCTTATCCTAAAACCAAAAAAGTAATGAGGCAGTAATGAATTGGACACACTGTGCCAAACATAAGCCGAGGAAGCAAAGGACATACCTTTTCTTTTTCGGCTTATTTTTGTTGTCTAAAAAGAGTAAGTCCTTTTGTAACGGAATAATTCCCTAAAACAGCACCTGAAAATAGGATGTGCCAACAGAAAGGATTTGGTCGGGATGGCTGATAATCATGAGATTGTATTGTTTATAAAAGAGCTTCGTCGATTGTTGCAGGATTACCAAAAGTATGACAATGAATTATACAAAGAAGAAATTAGCAAGGATATACTACTTTTAAGTACCATTATCTATGGAAGTAAAATTGGAATTTTAAATAAAAGAAGAATCTTGAAACACAGGAAATACAAAGGTAAACAGAAACCAATCTATTAAAGATATACTAGTATGCCTTTCGTTTACACTTTATAAAAAGTGAATTCTTATTACCGAAAATGATCTTATGAGGAAGAAGGATTTTTCATAAAACATCACGAATAGTATACCTTATGAAACTAGAAACTAGGTGCACCATCTATGGATAAAACGAAACTGGAAAAAGAATTAAGTAGCTATATGGGAAGGTTACTTCGTGAAAACTTTGGAAGAGGTCCTGGAGGTGTATTCACCGTCATTTCTCCTCCTTTTATAACCGTTTATTTTAAAGCCTTTTTATTACCTTTAGAAAAGGTTTTGTTAGACAAGGAACAAGTTATCTATGTTCAAAAAACACGTGATTTGTTAATGGAGACTTTAATTGAAGAGATAAAAGGATATATACAATTAAATATACATTTAGATATTAAAGAATTTTATTATGATTGGAATTTAGAGCTGCAGTCTGGGATGTTTATCATGATCCATTCTGATAAAGAAAACATAGCTAATCATTCCTATAAAAATCAGAAATTGCTACATAAAGAAGTTGAGGAAGTAACTCAAAAAGCAGAAAAATTCCCTCACGATGTTTCTTCTTATTTATTAGATCAGAGAACACTTCTTATAATCAGGGAAGGTATTATGGTAAATATAGAGAAAGAATTAGTTCAATTAGGATTTGAAGAAAACCTTACATTGGCTAAAAGAAATCTCGAAAAAAGGCTACTTCATGAACATAGTCAATCATTAGAAGTAATTTTAGATTCAAAGGTAACAGATATACTAGTAGCATGGGACTTTCATAAAGATAAAAGTACAATTCTTCTGATTTTAAACCCAACTTCATAACGGCATTGATAAGCTAGGCACTGAACTAGATGTAGGCCAAAAAGAAAGGTTATATAACCTTTC